>JBIKLY010000038.1:0-30064 GCA_044359525.1 Rhodocyclaceae bacterium
GATGATGGCACTCTATTATGAGCAGGATCTGAATCTGCGCGAGATCGGAGACGTCATGGGTGTTACCGAGTCGCGGGTTTGTCAGCTGCACAGTCAGGCTGTGGCACGTTTGCGTGCACGGCTGTTCGGTGGTTCCGACAACAAGAAGAAAGCCGGAAAAAATGGATAAGATCAGTGCTCTCGGATTGCTGATTGGCATACTGGCGATTGTTGGCGGGCAAATCCTTGAGGGCGGGCATGTCGGTTCGCTGACACAACCAACTGCGTTGCTCATTGTGCTTGGTGGTACGCTGGGTGCAGTGATGTTGCAGAGCCCCTATGCTACCTTCATGCGCGGGGTTCGTATGCTCAAGTGGGTGTGGTTTCCCCCGGTAATCAATTACCTTCAGTTGATTCAGCAGGTTTCAAGCTGGAGCCAGGTCTCCCGGCGTGAGGGTCTGCTTGCACTTGAGGCGGTGATGAACCAGTCGAAAGACCCTTTTGCCCGCAAGGGCCTGCAGTTGCTTGTCGATGGCGCCGAGCCGGAACGGCTGCGCGAGGTGCTCGAAGTCGAAATCAATACTTTTGAAGATGAAATGAGGCTGTCGGCCAGGATATGGGAGGCGGCGGGTGGCTATTCGCCGACCATTGGCATCCTCGGTGCGGTCATGGGCCTGATTCATGTGATGGAGAATCTTACCGACCCCTCCAAGCTGGGGGCCGGTATCGCGGTAGCTTTTGTCGCCACGATTTACGGTGTCGGGCTGGCTAATCTCGTTTTTCTGCCGATGGCCAATAAACTCAAGGCGCACATCAACCGCCTGGTCGTGCAACGCGAGATGATCGTTGACGGTCTGGTCGGTATTGCCAATGGCGATAATCCGCGCATTATCGAAAGCCGTCTCAAGGGCTACATTTTTTAATTCATGGCACGTCGCAAGCGCCTGGAAGAGCATGACAACCACGAGCGCTGGCTGGTTTCATATGCTGACTTCATCACGCTGCTGTTTGCCTTTTTTGTTGTCATGTACGCTCTGTCGACGGTCAACGAAGGCAAGTACCGCATCCTGAGTGACTCGATGGTCAACGCATTTCGCAATGTGCCGATCAATACGTCCGGGCAAGCGCCGGCTGTGGTGCCAATACCCTTTCCGCCAAAGCCAGCCACCGTTGTCAAAACGCCCGATCCAGTCAAAGAGCAACGGCGTGAAAAAATGAAGAATGTTGCCAAGGATATTCTTGAGGTCATGGCGCCGTTGATCGAGCAAGGTAAGGTCCGGGTGATCGAGACGAGTCGTGGCGTCACTATCGAAATCAACGACAGCATTCTTTTTTCACCCGGCCAGGCGCTGTTGCAGCCGCCGATGGTGAAAGCCATGCGCGCGATTGCCGAAGTGATCGCTGCTTCAGAATTCCCGATCACCATTGAAGGGCATACCGATAACGTACCGATCAGCACCTTGCAGTTCCCGTCCAACTGGGAGTTGTCCGCTGTTCGCGCAACGACGGTGCTGCGTCTGTTTGCCGATGCCGGGGTGGTCGCCGAGCGCTTGACGGCAATTGGTTATGCCGACACACGCCCGGTCGAGCCGAATCTGCTTGCTGATGGACGCGCGCGAAATCGCCGGGTGTCGATTCTGATCGATTCGGCTGTTCCGGAGAAAGGTACCGAGGTGGCGTTGGACGGGTCGGTTGCTGCCCGAAAGTCCGTCGCACCGGTTGATGCGCAGACGCCCGCAACGCGTTAGGTTCAGGTTTTGGCCGCGATCAGGGCTGAATTATCCTAGAAAAAGCAGTTCATCCACGAAAATCACTAAAAGCACGAAAAAAAACAAATAGATACAAAAATGCAGAACGTAACCTATAGGGTGAGTGGCTAACTCAACTTAACCTGTTGTTTAATTTCGTGTCTTTCGTGATTTTCGTGGACAGACTGAGTCATTTAGGATTATGCGGCGTCGTTGATGCGCCGACTGCTTTGCCCGACCGTCTGTCCATCAGCGCCATAGAGGTTGAGCGGCCGGGATGCGCCCTGCAACGCAGCAAGGGCCTGCGTGTTGTGCTGCATACGGATCTGGATCAGTTCGCCGTTGACGCGGTTCAGTTCGCGGGCTTCGCTGGCCAGGGAGAGTATCCCGGACCAGGCCGTTCTGACCTTGTTTTTCGCCGGATGATTTTCGCACCACGCATCGATGCCGGTACGATCCGGTGCAAAATTCTCGACCGCCAGTAATGCGTTGCGTTGTTTTGCAAGTATCGCAAGGTCGGTGGCCAGCACATTTTTTTGTGAAATAAGCGGTGTCAGAGCGTCAACATCGCCGGCGGTTAGCGACTGCTGCTCCTGTTTCAACAGCTCGACAAATCGGAGTACTGCGTCGGCTTCAGCGGTCAGCGTACGCAGCAGGTCGGTCATTTTTTCGTCAGCGTACTGCTGCGTTAGCCTCGACGCTCGGCGTCGACAAGTTCTCTGGCTGATGAAATCAGGCGCTCGGCAATCGCGCCGGCGTTGATCTGGAATTTTCCGTCGCTGATCGCTTGTTTGATCTGCGATACCCGGGCTGCATCAAAAACGGAAGCGCCGCCCGAGGGCTGCAGGTGTGCCGACAACCCGTTCAGTTGAACGCTGCCACCGGTGGCCGGTTGTGCGGCTGCTGTCTTGCCGGAGGGCGGGCTGCGCGTCTCGCTAGCCTTGGTGCTGGCAACAGGTTTGGGTGAGTTCTCGATTTTCACGGTAAAGCCCCTTGAATATTTCTACTTGATCGTTGTAACGGTCGCAAGTGCCAAAACTTTAGCATTGTTTCTGTCAAAGGCGTTAAAGCTCAGTACAAAACCTCGACGATTCCGCCTGTGCGTGCAATTCCGCTCACCGTTTGTCCGGAACTCGTGCGCACCTGGGCGATCTGTCCATCTGTGGCATTGTTGAGTGCCTTGCCTTCGCTGCTCACGCTGAAGCCCGCGCCCTTGGAGACGAGTTTGACACTCTGGCTCTGCTGCACGGCCCACGGGGCCGTCAGAAAGTCGCTGCGCAGCAACTGGCCGGCAGCGATTCGGTTTTTTGCTGTTTTGCCGACCGCTTGGGTTGGATCAGTGAGGATATTTGCCGGCAGCGAGGCCATATCACCGCTGCGTATCACGATGTCGTCCGGGGCCAGTAGTTGGCCCGCCGTCACTGGTCGTGCCGCGATCAGGTAGTTGCCTGAAACATTGACCTGAACCGGCACGTAGATCGTCCAGGTTGCTGGCGCCAGGCAGCGCACGCCGAGCGTGGTTTTTCCCCACAGCCGGCTACCGGTGGGGAGGAACGGTTCGAAGGCGGTGCAGGGCCTTGACTGGGTCCGTGCGTCAATCTGCCCGATGTTGTAGCTGACCTGGCCCGGTAGCCCCTGCGTCTGCGTGCGCAGGTACTGATCCAGTGTCGTCGTCAGTAGTTCTTGTGCGTGAAGTGATGCAGCGCCTGCCAACAAAAAAAACATAAGGGCGAGGCCGCTGAAAACAACGCGGTGCAGATGTGAAGGACTCATTGCTGCATTCTGCCTGATACGCGTCGGATAGCGAAATTGATTGTCCAGTCTGTTGTGCGGTTGGTCGGCAATATTTGCCGACCAACCGGCAGTTTCCGGCCGGTCCGGTTGTCAATCCCCGAGATTTGATTGTCTGACCGGGTGATTTTTGATGGCACGTGTATTGCTTCAATGGCCCATGCAAGCTTATTGAATCGGAGCCATTGTGGTCAGCAAAATTGATGATGCGTTTTTCTTTCAGCAACAGGCGCTGGGCCTTCGAGCTCACCGGCAGCAGGTTCTGGCATCGAATATTGCCAATGCGGATACCCCGAACTACAAGGCGCGCGATTTCGATTTCTCCGCAGCGTTGAAGGATGCGATGGCCGGGCGCAATGGCGGCAATCTGCCGCTGGCCAGTACCTCCGGGCGCCACTTGCAGGGCAGTGGCGACAGTGGCCCGGCACGGTTGATGTACCGCAAGGAAACGCAGTCGAGTGTCGATGGAAATACGGTGAATATGGATGTCGAGCGCGCCCAGTTTGCCGAGAATGCCATTCAGTATGAAGCTGGCATCACCTTTATTTCCGGCAAGATAAAAACGCTGTTGTCGGCCATACAGGGTCAATAATCATGAGTGTATTCAATGTTTTTCATATCGCCGGCAGTGCGCTGACCGCGCAGTCGATGCGCCTCAACGCGGTGGCCAGCAACCTGGCCAACGCCGATAGCATCGCCGGTCCGGACGGCAAGCCGTATCGCGCCAAGCAGGTGGTCTTTGAAGCAACGCCGATGCAAGGTACGGCTGCCCAAGGCGTGCGTGTGCAACAGGTCGTTGACGACGCCAGCCCGGGTCGCATGGTCTACGATCCGCGCAGTCCGGCAGCTGATGACAAGGGCTACGTCATGATGCCCAATGTCAGTGTGGTCGATGAGATGGTCAATATGATCTCGGCGTCACGCTCTTATCAGACAAATGCTGAAGTGATGAATACCGCCAAGCAGCTGTTGCTTAAAACGCTGACACTCGGCCAGTAAAACCGGGAATTCAAGGAGATTCACATGGCAACCGTGCAACCGACAACTTCATCCAGTGACCCTTTTGCCGCGACCGGCGCGACAGCGAAAAGCAGTACGGCGACTTCGTCCACTGAAGATCCGCAGGATCGTTTTCTCAAGCTGCTGGTCACCCAGCTGAAGAACCAGGATCCGCTGAATCCGATGGACAACGCCCAGATGACCAGCCAGCTGGCGCAGATGAGCACAGTATCGGGTATTGAAAAACTTAACACCACGCTGAATTCGCTGGTCGATGGCTTTGCCAACAGTCAGTCCATGCAGGCGGCCGGGATGATTGGCAAGAGCGTTCTGGTTTCCGGTTCCCAACTGGCCTTGTCCAACGGGGGGGCTTATGGCGGAATCAATCTCTCCGGCGCGGCCGACCAGGTGAAACTGAGCATTCTCAATTCGGCGGGGCAGGTGATCCAAACACAGGATCTCGGCGCACACGATGCCGGGGTCTTCAACTTTATCTGGGATGGAAAAGACGATACTGGGGCGGTTGCAGCCGATGGTATGTACAAGTTTTCGGTCAGCGCCACGCAGGGCGGCAACAAGGTGACGGCGGATGCGCTGCAGATTGGCACAGTTTCTGCTCTTGTTCGGGCAAAGAGCGGATTCCTGCTGGACCTCGGCGCGCTCGGAACGGTTGATTTCAAGAACGTGCAACAGATTCTCTAAAGTCAGGAGAAAAAAATGTCATTTCAACAGGGTTTGAGCGGTCTTAATTCTTCCTCGAAGGCGCTGGATGTGCTGGGCAACAACATTGCCAACGCCAACACGGTCGGCTTCAAGTCAGCGGAGGTTCATTTCTCCGATGTCTATGCGAACTCGCTGTCAGGTGGCGGCGCCTCGCAGGTCGGCATTGGCAGTACGATCTCAGGCATCCAGCAGACTTTCAGTCAGGGGAATATTACTGCGACCAATAATCCATTGGATATTTCGATCAACGGTGGTGGTTTTTTCCGCATGGATCAAAGCGGTGAAATCACCTATACGCGCAGTGGGCAGTTCCATCTCGATAATGCCGGTTATATCGTCAATGATGCCGCCATGCGCGTAATGGGCTATCCGGCCGATGCCAACGGGGTTATCTCTGCATCCTCACCGGTTGATCTGCAGTTGTCGGCAAGTCAGATCCCGCCGCGTGCGACCAGCGCTGCACTGGCCGGTAATTTGACTGCAGCACTCAACCTGGATTCACGCCAAGGGGTTCCGGCGGTCACACCGTTCAACTTTACCAATCCGCAGACTTACAACTATTCGACGGCACTGTCCGTGTATGACACCCTCGGTGTCGCCCACACGATGACCATGTATTTTCATCGGGCATCGGCGGGTGGTCCATGGAACGTTCATGGAACGATGGATGGCGCGACGCCGCAAGCCTTTCCGTCGACGCTCAGTTTTAACACGTCGGGTGCGCTGACCACCGCCATGCCGCTGGTACTTCCTTCGTGGGCGTTGACCACTGGTGCGGCAACGCCTTGGTCCCCAGGCTCAATGGACTTTGCCGGGACGACGCAATACGGCAGCTCTTCGAGCGTTGATCGCCTAACGCAGGGTGGCTACACCACGGGTAGTCTGACCGGGTTGTCGGTTTCTGGTGACGGAGTCGTCCAGGGGCGTTACAGCAACGGCCAGTCGCGCAATCTTGGACAAGTCGTACTGGCGACCTTCGCTAACCCGAATGGTCTGCAGTCGCTGGGTAACAACCAGTGGGCATTGACTTCCGATTCCGGGCCGGAACTGGTCAGCGCACCTGGTACGGGTAGCCGCGGGGTGTTGCAGTCCGCTTCGGTTGAGGAGTCGAACGTTGATCTGACCAAGCAACTGGTCGATATGATTACGCAGCAGCGTAACTATCAGGCAAATGCCCAAACTATCAAGACGCAGGACCAGATTTTGCAAACACTGGTCAATCTGCGCTAGGCAAGCAACTGAACTGAAACTGGAAAAAATCCACCATGGATCGCCTGATTTACACCGCAATGAGTGGCGCCAAACACGCCTTCCTGCAACAGGCGGGCGTGGCGCAGAACCTGGCCAACGCCTCGACCACCGGCTACCGCGCCATGGAGCACAAGTTCCGCGCCGTGCCGGTGCAGGGCGAAGGCATGCCAACCCGCGCTTTTGTCGTCGACGCTTCGGTGGCCAACGTGTTCGACCAGGGCCCGTTGATGGCCACGGGTCGGCCGCTCGATTTGGCCGTGCAGGGCGCCGGCTGGATCGCGGTTGAAACGCCGGATGGCGGCGAAGCCTATACGCGTGCCGGCAATTTGCAGACCGATGTAAATGGCCTGTTGCAGACCGCCGGTGGTTTGAATGTGCAGGGCGACGGCGGCGCGATTTCCATCCCGCCGGACAATCGGGTGGCGATCGCCCCGGATGGCACGGTGTCGACCATTCCGCTGTTCGGTACGCCGAACAACGTCAATGTGATCGGCCGTATCAAGCTCGTCAATCCCCCGGAAAACGAGTTGGTGCGCGGTGGTGACGGTCTCTTTCGGGTAAAGGGCGGCACGGCTGCGCTGGACGAGACGGTCAGACTGGCGCCGGAATCGCTTGAGGGAAGCAACGTCAATCCGGTGGATTCAATGGTCAATATGATCAGCCTCGCCCGCCAGTTCGAGATGCAGATCAAGATGCTGCAGACGGCCGACGCCAACGCGCGTCAAGCCAGCCAGATTCTTTCGATGAACGCCTGACAGGAATAAAAAACATGATCCGCTCGCTCTGGATTGCCCGTACCGGTCTCGACGCACAGCAGACGCAGATGGACGTCATCGCCAATAACCTGGCCAACGTCAGTACCAACGGTTTCAAGCGTGCGCGTGCGGTTTTCGAGGATCTGCTGTATCAGACCATTCGCCAGCCCGGCGCCCAGTCCTCGCAGTCAACGCAGATTCCCTCCGGGCTGCAACTTGGCTCCGGCGCACGACCGGTGTCGACGGCCCGCATTCACACGCAGGGTGGAATTCAGCAAACCGGCAACGACCTGGATCTGGCGCTCAATGGCGCTGGTTTTTTCCAGGTGCTGTTGCCCGATGGAACCACGGCGTACACGCGTGATGGTTCGTTTCAGAAAGACAATCAGGGGCAAGTCGTTACTTCCAACGGCTACCCGGTGCAGCCAAGCATCACCATTCCGGCCGATGCGCTGACCCTTACCGTCAGTATTGACGGGATCGTCTCGGTAACTCAGCCGGGGGTCGCTGCTGCCGTTCAGATTGGCACCATGCAGGTGGCGACTTTTGTGAACGTTGGCGGTTTGCAGAGCGTGGGTGAAAACCTTTACCTGGAAACCGCATCGAGCGGTTCGCCGACGCCCAATACCCCAGGGCTGAGTGGGGCCGGCGTGATCAATCAGCGTTATGTCGAAAATTCCAATGTCAATGTTGCCGAAGAGTTGGTGACGATGATTACGACGCAACGTGCCTACGAACTCAACTCCAAGGTCGTGTCGACATCCGACCAGATGCTGGCGCGCCTGACGCAGCTATAAGGGAGCGATCATGAAAACTCCGGTGTTCCTGATTTTTGCGCTGTTGTTCGTCAGCGCCTGCAATACCGTGCCGCCGACCAATGTCCATCAGCCGATGACGGCGCGTCCTGCGCCGCGCAGCGAAAGTCTTGCCAGCAACGGCAGCATCTTTCAGCCCGGTACGTCGCGCACCTTGTTCGAGGATCGGCGCGCCCGCTACGTGGGCGATACGATGACGATCACCATTGCTGAAACCACTTCGGCGTCGACCAAATCGAACACCAAGGTTACCCGTTCGAGCAGTATCAGCGCATCGGTCGACCCGATTGTCGGCCTGCCCGGAAAGAGCCTTTCGGGTATGTCGCTGGGGGCCGCCAGTGCGAACAGCCTCGACGGCAAAGGCGATGCGGCGGCCAACAATGTCTTCACCGGGACGATTACCGTGACCGTGATCGAGGTGCTGCCGAACGGGAATCTCCTCGTTTCGGGCGAGAAGCAGGTGGCGATTGCCCAGGGTACGGAGTACATCCGTCTCTCCGGCGTCGTCAATCCGTATTTCATCAATGCCGCCAATACCATCAGCTCTGCACAGATCGCCGACGCCCGTATCGAATACAAGGAAAGCGGCACGATCAGCGAGGCCCAGGTCATGGGTTGGCTGGCGCGCTTCTTCATGAGTGTTTTGCCGTTCTGAGAAAGGAACAGGTTCCGATCATGGTCAGCCAAACCGGCAAATATATCTATCGCGTGGCAATTCTTGCCTGCCTCGCCTTGCCGCTGGCCAGCGCTCCGGCGTGGGCAGACCGGATCAAGGATCTGGCGTCGGTACAAGGCATCCGCAATAACCAGCTGGTCGGTTACGGCCTGGTTGTGGGTCTCGACGGTACCGGCGACCAGACAACGCAGACACCATTCACCACGCAAAGCATCATCAATATGCTGGCGCAACTCGGCACGACCTTGCCGACCACCCAGTCATTGCAATTGAAGAACGTTGCCGCAGTCATGGTGACGGCCAATCTGCCGCCTTTTGCGAGAACCGGGCAGCAGATCGACGTGACCGTTTCGTCGATGGGGAACGCCAAAAGTCTGCGCGGCGGCACGCTGTTGATGACGCCGCTGAAAGGCGCTGACGGGCAGTCTTACGCCATGGCGCAGGGCAATATCCTGGTTGGAGGAGCCGGTGCGTCAGCCGCCGGCAGCAAGGTTACCGTCAATCACCTGTTGGCCGGTCGCATCGCCGGCGGCGCGAACGTTGAGCGTGAGGTGCGGACAGAGCTTGGGCAAGGGGCTTTCATCCATTACCAGATGAGCAACGCCGATTTTGGTACGACGCATCGTGTCGTCGAGGTCATCAATCGCGAGATGGGTGCGGGTACGGCTCAGGCCGTAGATTCACGGCAAATCCGGGTCAGGGCGCCGGAGGATGCCGATAGCCGGGTTACTTTCATGGGCCGTATCGAGAATCTGGAAGTGCGCCCGATGCAGACGATGGCCAAGGTGATCGTCAACCCGCGTACAGGCTCGGTTGTGATGAACCAGACGGTGACCATTGATGCCTGCGCGGTGGCGCATGGCAACCTTTCGGTGGTGATCAACAGCGAGCAGCAGGTCAGTCAGCCCGGCGCGCTGTCCGGCGGGCAGACGACAACCACCAATCAGGCCGACATCCAGCTCAAGCAGGAAGGTAGCGCGCTGATGCACGTCAAGGCCAGCGTCAATCTTTCCGACGTGGTGAAGGCGCTGAATGCGCTGGGCGCCAATCCGCAGGACCTGCTGGCCATCCTGCAGGCGATGAAAGCAGCCGGCGCGCTGCGCGCCGATCTGGAGATTATCTGACCGGCAAAACTCTGGCGCGATATTTGCTGCGGTTGCATCATGAAAGCCGACGACCTCAATTCACAGCATTTTGTTCTCGACCTGAAAGCGGCAGGAGATCTGCGCGCCAGGCTCAAGAAAGATCCACAAGCTGGCTTGAAGCAAGCGGCGCAGCAATTCGAAGGCATGCTGCTGCAGATGATGCTCAAGAGCATGCGCGACGCCACGCCGCAGGACGGTCTGCTGGAGAGCGATCAAAGCCGCTTCTATACCTCGATCATGGACCAGCAGCTGGCGCAGAACCTCTCCTCGCAGGGCAAGATGGGTTTTGCCAAACTGATCGAGCAGCAACTTGGCCGCAATATGGCGGCCACTCAGCCAGCTGATCCCGCCTCTGCGCTTGAAGCCTTGCAGCAGTCGCTGCTGGCGCCGCATGCGGCAAGTTCTGCCGGTGCGGCAATCGGTGCGGGTGCCGGGCGCGCTGGTGCCGAACGTATTCGCAGCGCCCCCGTGACTGCCGCGCCTGATGTCACCGCGCCCGCACCGGGCGGTTCCGGCAGCGGTCGTGATTTTGTCAATCGGGTCTGGCCACACGCCGTCGAAGCGGGTAATGCAACTGGCGTACCGGCCCACTTCCTCGTTGCGCACTCGGCATTGGAGAGTGGCTGGGGCAAGAGCGAAATCCGCAAGGCCGATGGGGCGCCCAGCTACAACCTCTTCGGGGTCAAGGCCGGGCGGAGCTGGCAGGGGCCGACTGTCGAGGTGCAAACGACCGAATACATCAATGGCGTCGCACAGTCCGTGCAGGAAAAATTTCGTGTTTATGGTTCTTACGCCGAGTCCTTTCGTGACTATGCCAATCTGATGCGCAATAACCCCCGCTTTTCGGCGGTGCTCGGCCAGCAGGATGGCACGCAGTTTGCAAAGACCCTACAGCAGTCAGGCTACGCCACTGACCCGATGTACGCCGACAAGCTTGGCCGCATCATCAACGGCAGTACCTTGCGGCAGGCCCTGGCCGGCTAGTAGTTAGTCAACAACAAAATGCGAACCACCAAGACACCAAGTTCACCAAGGAACACCACGTTAATGCATTGTTTTCTTGGTGAAACTTTGTGCTCTTGGTGTCTTGGTGGTGATGTTTTTTTCGTTTCTTTTTGACGTGACTGACTACTAGCAGATAAGCCTCAATTTTT
Source organism: Rhodocyclaceae bacterium (assembly GCA_044359525.1). Taxonomy (GTDB): domain Bacteria; phylum Pseudomonadota; class Gammaproteobacteria; order Burkholderiales; family Rhodocyclaceae; genus CAJBIL01. Next base: position 11,037 of record JBIKLY010000038.1, read on the forward strand.
CGGCAGATTTGCCGTTAGCTTCATGGAACAGGAGTCCTCTCCATGGGATCAGGAATTATCAATACGGGTATCACGGGTCTGAATGCCGCGCAGCTTGGCATGCAGACGACCGGGCACAACATTACCAACGCCAATACGGCGGGGTTCAATCGTCAGCGCACGGTGCAGGCGAGCAATATCGCGATGTTGACCGGCGCTGGCTTTATCGGCCAAGGCGTCCATGTGTCGACCATTGAACGAATGTACGACACTTTCCTGTCGTCGCAGGTCAATCGCGCGCAGACCACCAGCAGCGAGCTGGATGCCTATTACACCCAGATCAAACAGATCGACAACATGCTGGCCGACCCGAATTCCGGTCTGTCGCCCGCTTTGCAGGAGTTCTTCCGTGGTGTTCAGCAGGTGTCGGCGAATCCGTCGCAGCTGCCCGCACGGCAGGCGATGATTTCTTCAGCTCAGGCGCTGGTCGCCCGTTTTCAGGGCCTCGAAGACCGGATCAGCCAGATGTATGACGGCATCAATTCGCAGATAACGACCGCAGTTGCGTCGATCAATTCCTATTCCACACAGATAGCCGATCTCAACCAAAGCATTCTCCTTGCCGGGTCTTCAATCAGCCAGCCGCCCAATGATCTGCTGGATCAGCGGGATCAACTGGTTCTCGAACTGAATAAACTGATTCGAGTGACGACGACGACCAATACGGATGGCACCTTCAACGTCTATATCGGCAACGGTCAGCAACTGGTCACCGGGGCACAGGTGACGACCATGACGTCACTGCCCTCGGTCGCCGATCCATCGCGCTTTGCCGTGGGGCTGGCAACCGCCGGCGGCACGCAGGAGTTGCCCGAGTCCCTGATTACAGGCGGCAGTCTTGGCGGTTTGCTGAGTTTCAGAAGTGGCTCACTGGATCGCGTGGCCAATGATCTTGGCCGTAATGCAGCCTCGCTGGCCTTGACCTTCAATGCACAGCATGCGCTTGGGCAGGATTTGCTTGGCCAGTCGATTGGCGGTGCGGGTTTTGCAGCCAGCTTTTTTACGGTTTCGCAGCCGACGGTTATTGCCAACGGCAATAACAGCCTCGTAACGCCGGCAACAATTTCGGCCTCGCTGGTCACCCCGCCACCGATCGACGGGGTCTATACCTTGGCCAATGTTGCCGGGACGTATTCATTAACCCGGCAATCGGACGGAACAGTGTGGTCGGGGGCTTCATTGGCAGCCTTGCAGACCACCGTGCAGGCTGCGCTTCCGGCAAGTGAGGTGCTGGTGTTGAGCGGTGCCACTGTCGCTGCCGGCGCTTCTACCCAGGTTTTGAGCTCGGCCGCGAACGGCGCGAATTTCTACACCAAGCTGACCAACTCCGATTATCGCCTTAGTTATGACGGCACGAATTACACCATGACGCGGCTGTCGGACAACACGCAGTGGGCTAACGCTTCGTTGACTACCTTGTCTTCGACGATCGCCGGGAGTGAGGGCTTCACCCTTTCGCTGGCCTCAGGCACGTTCGCCAGCGGTGACTCTTTCATTATCCAGCCGACCCGTGCGGCCGCGAGAAATGTCGCAGTCAATGCCACGGTCGCGGCCGATGCCCGCCTGATTGCAGCGGCGATGCCGGTCAGAACCTCCGCCGGCAGCGCGAATACCGGCAGCGGGAAAATATCGGCGGCGAATTCCCAGGCCGGATTTGGCACACCTGCAATTGCGGCGGCTGGCGTTACCTTTACCTATGCCAGCGCCGGCAATACGCTCACCGTGGCAGGTCTTCCTGCCGGGGCAAATATCTCGGTCACGGTGGGCAGCACCTCGACCGTCTATCCGGGGCCGACAATTCCTTATACCTCGGGCGCAAAAATCAGTTTCGCCGGGGTCAGTCTCGATATTTCCGGCAACCTGAATAATGCCGACGTCTTCACGCTGGCGGGCAATCCTTCCGGGGTTACGGATGGCCGGAATGCGCTGACGCTGGGCGCATTGCAGACGCAGAATACGATGTCCGGAAAAACGGCGAGCTATCAGTCAGCCTATGCCCAGCTGGTCAGTGACAGTGGCAACAAATCCCGCGAAATCGAGGTAAAGAGCCAGGCGCAGAGTGCTTTGCTGAAGCAGTCCAGCGATGCGCGCGATGCACTTTCAGGCGTCAATCTTGACGAAGAGGCGGCGAATCTGTTGCGCTACCAGCAGGCCTACCAGGCGTCAGCCAAATTAATTGATATGGGCAGCAAGCTGTTTGACGTCTTGCTGGCGATTCGCTCCTAAGGAGAACCTTATGCGCATTAGTACAAGTCAGATTTACGAGTCTGGCACGGTCAATATTCAGCGCAACCAGAGTGCGCTCTACAAGTTGCAGAACCAGCTGTCGACCGGGCGTCGTGTGCTTACTCCTGAAGACGATCCGGTTGCCGCGGCGCAAGCCTTGCTGGTCACCCAGTCGCGGGAAGTTACTGCACAACATATGGAGAATCAGGGCAATGCAGACAGTCAATTGGGGCTGGTTGACAGTCAGCTGAGTTCCCTCGGCGATCTGCTGCAGCATGTCAGGGAAAAGGTGATTCAGGCCGGGAACACCGCTACCTTGAGTAACACCGATCGCCAGGCGATTGCAACCGAGCTCGAAGCGCGTTTGAGCGAAATGCTGGGTATCGCCAATACACAGAATGGTACTGGCGAATTCCTGTTTTCCGGTTATCAGGGAGGAACACGCCCTTTTGCCATTGACGCCTCGGTAGCTGCGCTGCCGCCGGCAAGCACTTCGCCCGTCGGCTATTTTGGTGATGATGGCGAGCGTTTGTTGCAGGTGTCGTCATCCCGGCAGATGGCGGTTAATGTTGCCGGCAGTGAAGTGTTCATGCAGGCAAAAAACGGCAATGGAACTTTTGCCGTGGCCACCGGCGGAAATCTGGGTGGCGGTAACAACCAGGGGACAGCGATTTCCGATGCCGGCTCGGTACTCGACCCGCAAAAATGGGCGCTTGCCGTGAATAACCCGCTCGCCGGCCAGCCGCTTGAAATTCGCTTTTCGGTCGTCGCCGGGGTCACGACTTATGGCGTTTATGATCCCGTTTCTGCCGTGACGACCGGTCCGCTGGCCTTCACGCCGGGGCAGGCGATTCCGCTTTTGACCTCAGCCGGGGTTGATTTTGGCTCGCAGCTTGTCGTGCAGGGAGCGCCGGCCAATGATGATACGTTCTCAGTTACGCCAAGCTCCAACCAGAGTCTCTTTCAGACGATGCAGAACCTGATTGGAATTTTGCGTTCACCGGTTGGTTCGGCAACTTATTCGACGACCGAATATACCAACGCGCTGGGTGGGCAGTTGACGAATCTCGACCAGGCATTCGGCAACATCAGTCGGGTTCAGGCAAGCGTGGGTACCCGGATGCGCGAACTGGATTCGCTCGGCGATACATCCAGCGATCTCAATGTTCAGCATCAGCAGACGCTGTCCAAGCTCCAGGATCTGGATTATGCCAAAGCAATATCTGAATTTACGCAGCAACAGGTGCAGCTCGAAGCTGCCCAGAAGTCGTTTGTTCAGGTCAGTGGTCTGAGTCTGTTCAACTATTTATGAAAAAGCCTGCATACAAGTTCTTGGCGGTGCTTCTGATGGTATCGCTTGCTGCCTGCGGAACAACCAGCTCCGTGAATCCGATGACGGGTGATTTGCGTACGCAGCCATCGGTCGAGTTGACGCAAAACACCGAGGTGAGCGCTGAGACATTGGGCGGTGCAGCTGGCTTGTTTGTGTTCGGACATCCGGAAAAGGCTTTGGGCCTGACGGGTAAAGTATTCAACAATTCGACCGCTGCGTTGCTCCACATCATTTACGATCCGTTCGCCCCGAACTGGAGTATTGAGGAGCAGAGACTCAATACGGATACCTACTATCTGTCGTTGCGTGCGAAAAGTTTTCGTACCGGTGGCGACGGTGAGGCCATTCAGATTCTCAAGCGGCGCGCCCTGCAGCTGCAGCGAGTGAACGGCTTTGCCGGGTACCGCATTCTCAACTACTCGGAAGGCATAGAGTCGAGTACACCGTTCAGTCATCGTATTTCCGAAGGCACGATTCAACTGGTGCGCGCCGAAGCAGTCTCCCCCAAACCCTGAAAACGGGTTTTTACGCCGCGCTCAAGGGCCGGTGACGACGAAGTATCCAAGCATCGACTGTAATCCATGTTCGAACAGCTGCAGTAAGGGTGTGCCGAGATACGACATGCTGATGATCAGTATCGCGAAGCCAAGCGCCAGCGTGACCGGGAAGCCGACCGCGAACAGGTTCAATTGTGGTGCGGCGCGGCTCAGGACGCCCAATGCGACGTTGGTTATCAGCAGTGCAACCAGGATGGGCAGCGCCAGCAGTAATCCGGACGAAAAAACAATGACGCCGGCATTCGCCAGGTTAAGCCATGTTCGACTGTCAAGCGCGTTGACGCTGACCGGGATGGTCGTGAAGCTATGGGTCAGTGTCGCGATCACCATCAGGTGGCCGTTGATCGCCATGAAAATAAGCAGGGAAAGCAGGCCGAGAAATTCGGACAGAACCGGCGTTTGTGCGGTGTTCTGAGGGTCGTAGAGGGTTGCAAAACCAAGGCCCATTTGCGTTGCAATGGTGTTTCCCGCCATGTCGATTGCACTGAATACGAGCCGCAGGGAAAACCCCATGGCGAAACCAATCAAAAGCTGTTGCGCGAGAATCCATAGGCCGATCCCCGATGCTGGATCGAGTGGCGCAATTTTGGGCAATGCGGGGGTGATGGCGATGGCAATCGCCAATCCGAGCATCAGCCGAACACGAGTGGTCAGGGCTGCATTGCTGAAAGGGGGCGCCACCGCCAACAAAGCAAGAATTCGTGCCAGCGGGAAGAAAAAAGCAACGATCCATGCATTGATTTCAGTCGAGGAGAGGCTGATCACCGGGGGCCTCAACCAATCATCTGCGGGATGCTCTCGAATAGCCGCCGGATGTAGTCGACCATCATGTCCAGCATCCAGGGGCCGGCGACCAGCAGGGTAATGAACATCACCACCAGCTTGGGGATGAAAGACAGTGTCTGTTCATTGATCTGGGTTGCGGCCTGAAAAATACTGATGATCAGGCCGGTGACGAGTGCCGCCAGCAGCGGCGGGCCGGAAAGAATCAGTGTCATCTGCAGGGCCTGCCGCCCGATTTCCATGACGTTTTCGGGCGTCATGTTCCGAAACTCTGAACAAGTGAGCCAAGCAGCAGATGCCAGCCATCGACGAGCACAAACAGCATCAGTTTGAACGGTAGCGATACCATTACCGGCGACATCATCATCATACCCATCGACATCAGAACGCTGGCGACCACCATGTCAATAATCAGGAAGGGGATGAAGATGATAAAGCCGATCTGGAAGGCCGTTTTCAGTTCGCTGGTGACAAAAGCCGGAATCAAAACACGCATCGGAATATCGTCCGCCGTTTCAACTTTTGGCAGGTTGGCCATACGGGAAAACAGGCCGATGTCCGCTTCGCGTGTCTGCTTGAGCATGAATTGACGTAGCGGAACCGCGCCTCGATCGACCGCTTGCTGAAAGGTGATCCGGCTTTCCGAGAGTGGCAGGTAGGCATCAGCGTAGATCTTGTCCATCACCGGCGCCATGATAAAAAAAGTAAGGAATAGCGACAAGCCGACCAGTACCTGGTTGGGCGGCGATGTCTGGGTTCCCAGTGCGTGCCGTAACAGCGACAGGACGATGATGATGCGGGTAAAGCTGGTCATCATCAAAAGCGCTGCCGGGAGGAAGGTTAGCGCGGTGAGCGTGATCAGCGTCTGGATTGATAGCGTATAGGTCTGGCTGCCGCCGGGGCCTGGCGTGCTGCTCAGCGCGGGCATGCCACCGGCCGCTTGTGCCCAGGCCAGCAGCGGGGTAAGAAGTAGTGCCAAGCCGCACCAGCCGGTCAGCTTAGCTGCTTTCATTTTTGCGCTCGATCATCTGTTTCAGCCATTGCCCAAAGGGCTTCTCCTCGTGCGAGGATGCTGCGATCTCGCCTTTGGGCATTGTATGCAAGGTGCGTATCTGCCCGGGGCCGATGCCTACTACCAGCCAGACTTCGCCAACTTCGAGCAGAACGATGCGCTCCCGGGTGCTGATCATCAGCCCGCCCACCACCCGCAAAGGGCCGGTGCCACCAAAGCCACGGCCTGAAGCGAATTTGCGCAGCAGGAATGCAGCCAGAAAAAGCAGCCCGAACACAATGAGCAAGCCGAAACCGGTCTGCAGCATCATGCCGGCTGACAGGCCAGGTGTGATGGGTGTGGTTGTCTCAGCCAGCACTGCTAGCGGCAATAGAGCCAGTACCGTCAGCAAGGCACGGTAGTTGTGGGGTGTGCTCAAACGGAGGGGGGAAATCAAGATAATCAGTCAGTAGGGCAGGACAGACGCTTATCTTAAAGCAAGCGCGATGAAGGGGGAACTTGATCTGCGCTTTTTGCCGACAAGGGGCGTCGTGCGTACCCCTTTGCTGCCAGAGCGCCGGGGCCGTTCAGCGACCGATTTTTCTCATGCGCTCGGATGGGGTGATGATGTCGGTGAGGCGGATGCCGAACTTGTCATTCACAACGACCACCTCCCCCTGTGCGATCAATGTGCCGTTAACCAGGACGTCCATCGGCTCGCCGGCCATTGCGTCCAGTTCGACGACTGAGCCGTGCGCAAGTTGCAGGAGGTTTTTGATGGTGATCTTGGTGCGCCCCAGTTCGACCGATATCTGAACAGGAATGTCCAGAATCATGTCCAGTTCGCCCAGCATCGACGCCTTGCCACCGCTTTCACTGAATGCCGGGAATATCTGTGCCGGCTGTGCCGCCGCTGGCGCGGCTTCGGAAATTGCCTGTTCGGCCATGGCGGCCGCCCAGTCGTCTTCGGCAATGGCCTCTTCAGGGTTTGTGGTTTCGTCAGACATTGTTTTCTCCCAAAGCCGGTTCCTGGCTTTCTGATGCGATGAAGCGTTCGATTTTCAGTGCGTATTGGCCGCCTTGCTGTCCGTAGCGGCATTCCATCAGGGGTACGTCGTCGACGTGGGCGACGATCTGATCCGGGATGCTGATCGGGATGATATCTCCCGCCTGCATTTTCAGGATCTGGCCAAGTGTCACCGTCGTGGTGGCCAGTCTGGCGGTAATTTCTACGTCGGCATCCTTCAACTGCTTGCGTAGCATGACGATCCAGCGCTTGTCGCTGGACAGCTGGTCGCTCTGCATTGAGCTGTAAAGCAGTTCGCGAATGGGCTCGATCATCGAGTAGGGGAAGCAGATGTGCATCTCCGCCGAGGAGCCCCCGAACTCCAGCGAGAACGTCGTTGAAATGACGATTTCGGATGGCGTCGCGATATTGGCAAACTGCGAGTTCATCTCGGAACGGATGTACTCGAAGGTTAAATCGTAGACCGGTTTCCACGAGCGGGAATATTCCGCGAACACCACGCTCAGCAACCCCTGGATGATGCGTTGTTCGGTTGCTGTGAAGTCGCGGCCTTCGACCCGGGTGTGAAAGCGCCCGTCGCCGCCGAACATATTGTCGACCACCAGAAAGACCAGGTTGGGGTCGAAAACGAACAAACCTGTGCCGCGTAGCGGCTTTGCAGCAACCAGGTTGAGGTTGGTGGGCACCACCAGATTCCGGATGAATTCGCTGTATTTCTGCACCCGGATCGGACCGACGGAGATCTCGGTTGTACGGTGCATGTAGTTGAACAGACCGATACGCAGATAGCGGGCAAAACGTTCGTTGATCAACTCCAGCGTCGGCATTCGTCCGCGGACGATGCGTTCCTGCGTGCCCAGATTGTACGAGCGGGCACCCTCGCCGCTCTCGGCTTCCTCTTCGGGCTCGTCGGATTCGCCGGTGACGCCCTTGAGCAGGGCATCAACCTCATCCTGGGAGAGAAAGTCGGCAGTCATTGTCCGCTTATTGGATGATGAAGGAAGTGAACAGGACTTCCTTGACAGCGTCCTGGGCCGGTTTGCCCTTGACTGCAGGGATTTCGACAATTTCGTTCATCTGGTCGCGGATTTCTTCGGCAAGTTTTTCTTTGCCCTCCTTGGTAATCAATTCGGATGCCTTTTTCGTCGACAACAGCAGCGTAATGTTGTTGCGCAGCTTTGGCGTATAGGCTTTCAGACGATCTCCCACCGTCAGGTCCGCGACTTCCACGGAAATCACGAGCTGCAGAAACTGGTCCCCCGTCTCTGCAACCAGATTGACCGTGAACGGATCGAGTGCAACATAGGCCGGCGGCGCTTCCTTCTCGCCTTTTTTCTTTTTGCCTGATTTCTCCGTGGCGGCCTCCTCTTCGTCCGCGTGTTCAGCGCCCTTGCTCATCATCAAATACGCTGCCGCACCGCCGCCACCCAGAACAAGAACCAGGACGGCGATGATGATAATCAGCATTTTCTTGCTCTTTTTGGGGGGTGCAGCTTCGCCGGTATCCCCTGCCGGCTTTGCGTCTTTGGACATTCGGTATTTCTCCTGTTGTTCTTTTGGCGACGGGTGCCATTATTACACCCGTGTGCTCCTGTTCGTTGCTCAGGCGAAGGTGTCGACCAGACTGCTACCACGCTGGACGCTACTCACCTGACTGTGCCCGGAATCCTTGCCAAGTATAGCCGCATCGGTGATCCAGCGGGGTGTGCCGGCGCGCGCTTCGGGGTTGCCGGACTCCTGTTGCGATGATCGTGTGCCGACGTTCGCCTGGCCAAGTTCAATGCCGACTCCGGCCAGCATCTCGCGCAGTCGCGGCAGTGCGGTTTCAATCGCTTCACGAACCTCGGCATTGGGCGAGATAAAGTAGGCGCTGGCGGTGTCCTTGTTAATGTTCAGAGATATTTCTATCGGCCCCATTTGTGGCGGATTGAGGGTCAACTGGGCAAATTTTTGATCGTTGGCCGTCAACCAGACGACTTTTTGGGAAAAGTCAGCAGACCACGCCGGATCACGCACGGGGGTGTCTACACGGAGTGGCGGACTGGTAGTGAGCGCCGTGTTGCCCGGCTGGTTAGCAGTAAGCGAGGCGCTGACGGGGGTTTGCGGTGCGCTGCTGTCATTCGGGAGGCTCTTTATGGCAAGGGCGTCGGGCTTTGTTGCCGCAAAACCTTCGACGGCAAATTTTGCCGCCTTGTCGCCGGTCTCAAGCTGAGCCGGCAGGGCGGTTTTGACGAGGGGGTCATTTATCAGCGAAGCTTCCAGTTGTCCGCTATCGGAATTCGCAGTGACGCCGATCGGCAAAGCGGCGGATGTCCTCTTATCTTTGCCGACAGGCAGGGTGTCCGTGTCCGTTGGCAGTTGGCTATTCAGTGCCGGCGTTGTCGGCGCCATGCCGAGCGCAGCCAGCAGCATGGCGGCATCCTGCGGGTTGATGGTAGCGTCGGGAAGGCCTTGAGCGGCCGGCGTGGGCAGGTCGGCAGTGATGCCTTCTTGCAGGCTTGCTTCTGTAACCAGCTGGCCGAGTAACAGGCTGGCAAAGTCGGCGCCGGCGACAGGTGTCTCCGCTGTGCCAGCACTGTCGGTGTTGCTACCCTGACTGGGTGGTTTTGCCTGGATAGGGGCAATGGCAACGGTCATCATCAGTCCTTGAAGGCAAGTGTTGCCAACCATTCAGCAAACATCGTGCCAATACCGTCAATGAATCAATCCTTGCCAGTCTTTCTGCGGGAAGCAAACTCATCCTGTATTTTTTGTTCACGTTTGACTTCCAGCTTGAGCTCATTTGTTTCGTGACGTTGGGATAGTGTATCGAAAGCCTTCAATTTGACACGTTGTTGCTGCCAGTGTGCCTGTCCGGCCTTGGTGTTTTGCTCCTGTTGGCTAACCGTCTGGCCTTGTGAAGCAATGGCTTCATCGAGCCGGTTCAGGAATTCCTGATAATTGTGCCATTCGCGTTGAGAAATCCCGTTTTCGGCCGCCTGACGGAAGCGGCAGGCGTACTCGTCACGATATTGCTGCAGCATTTCAAATTTGCTTCGTGCATTATTTTCGCTGGCAATCAGATTGGCGAGTCGACGCGTCGCATCGTCGGTGCGCGTTTGCATCAAATCAAGGACAGATTGGAGAGAGAAAGGCTTCATGATCGCACCGGAACTTGTAGGCTCATTCTAGCAGCCGGCCAACGAAGACGAACGCAGGTTCATGAAGCGCGCAGGGTAATCGCATTTGACTTAAAACCTACCGCACAGAGGCGCAGAGGAAACGCGGAGAAAAGCGAAATACAGGTAAGAATTTGACTTTCTCTGTGTCATCTCTGCGTCTCTGCGCCTCTGCGGTGGGGTTCGGTGTTGCCCTGGTGCGGCACTCAGGGGGTGGCGCCGAAGAGCGAATGCAGTTGGTTAACGCTGTTGTCGAAATCGGCGCGCTGGTCGAGGTTCTGCTGCAAAAAATGTTCGAGTTGCGGGTATAGCTTGATCGCCTGATCAAGCAGGACGTCGCTTCCCGCGACATAGGCGCCGACGCTGATCAGGTCGCGCGAACGCTGGTACCTTGAATAAAGCTGCTTGAAGCGACGGATCTGGTCAAGATGGCCGGGTTTGATCAGATTGACCATGGCCCGCGAAATTGATTGTTCAATATCGATGGCCGGGTAGTGTCCGGCATCAGCGAGCAGGCGTGAAAGCACGATGTGGCCATCAAGAATGGCCCGTGCCGCATCGGCAATCGGATCCTGCTGGTCGTCGCCTTCAACCAGGACGGTGTAGAACGCCGTAATCGAGCCGCCGCCCTCTGCCCCGTTGCCGGCGCGTTCAACGAGTTGTGGCAGGCGCGCGAAGACGGATGGGGGATAACCGCGGGTCACCGGCGGCTCGCCGATGGCCAGGGCAATTTCGCGTTGGGCCATCGCGTAACGGGTCAGCGAATCCATGATCAGCAGTACATGCCTGCCCTGTTCGCGGAAGTGCTCGGCAATCGATGTCGCGTAGGCGGCACCTTGCAGGCGCATCAACGGGCTGACGTCGGCCGGTGCGGCAACGACCACCGAGCGACGCAGGCCTTCTTCACCGAGGATTTGCTCGATGAATTCCTTGACCTCACGACCGCGTTCGCCGATCAGCCCGACGACGATGACTTCGGCTTCGGTGTAGCGCGCCATCATGCCGAGCAGCACGCTCTTGCCAACGCCGGAACCGGCAAAAAGGCCCATGCGCTGTCCGCGACCGACGGTGAGCAAGGCATTGATGGCGCGGATGCCGACGTCGAGCGATTGCGTGATCGGTGCGCGCGACATCGGATTGACTGGACGGCTCTGCAAGGGGCGCTGGGTCGTGCTGCCAAGCGGGCCAAGCTGATCGAGGGGGCGTCCCGCGCCATCGAGAATCCGGCCGAGCAGGGCGTCACCAACCGGCAGCAGCTTGCCGCGATCAATGGCGCGGCGACGTGCGGCGCGCGGTTGCACGACTTGCGGCGCTGCTGTTGGTGCTTCGAGCGCTACTATCTTTGCGCCGGGGGAAAGACCGTAAACGTCCTCGGAAGGCATCAGGAACAGCCGTTCACCATTGAAGCCGACAACTTCTGCCTCGATTGGCGAGCCGCCAATCGGCACGATTTGGCAAGCGCTACCGAGTGGTAACTTGAGCCCGGAAGCCTCCATGACGAGGCCGTTGATGCGTGTCAGATGACCGCTGGAGAGCAGCGGGCTGGCCTGGCTGGCCGCATCTTCACAGTTGCCGAGAAAATCGCGCCAGCGTGCGATGTGCCCGGATGGTTCCATGTCGCTCATGGCGCGAGTTTTTTCAAGTCTGCTTGTCCAGCCATTCCTGGCTGACACCAATCGCTTCAATGACCCGCCGCCAGCGTGTTTCAAGTGTTGCGTCTACTTCGCTGGCGCCTATTTCCGCGCGGCATCCGCCGGCTTCCAGTCGTCCGTCTTCAATGATCCGCCAGTTGTTGTGTGAAAGTTGTTCGCCAAGATGCGTGCGGATCAGTGCGGCATCGTCCGGGTGAACGAAAAGCGCCGGGTGGCCGTGGTGAGGAGAGAGTGCCGCAACCGCCTCGCGGACGACCGGCAGCAGTAGCTCGGGTTTGACGCGCAGGCTCTGGCGCAGCACCTGGCTGGCGATCTCTATCGATACTGCCAGCAGTTGATCGGCAACCTCCTGATCGATGCCCTGCAGCGATTGCTGAAGATTGTTGAGCAGGGTGTTGATCTGTGTGGCTTCAATCCGTGCCTCGGCAATGCCGGCTTCGTACCCTGCTGCATAGCCGGACTCATGCGCTTCCGTGTAGATGCGCTCGACTTCTTCGGCAGTCGCCAGGGTGACCGGTGGCGGGGCCTCTGTCGTGCTTGCTGCTTCCGGCGTTGCTGCCGGTGGCGTTGGCACGGCCGTGGCTTCGCGTTCGGCTTCGTCGAACGCGGCAAGCTCCCAGCGCTGGTAGGCCGTCAGTTTTTCTTTGGAAATGAAGCCGGTCATGACGGTCTGTTACTCAAACCATCTGTTCGCCGCCCGCACCACCGAGGACAATCTGACCCTCGTCGGCCAGGCGGCGGACGATCTTGAGGATTTCCTTCTGCTCGCCCTCGACTTCGGACAGGCGCACCGGGCCGCGCGATTCCAGATCTTCGCGCAACATCTCGGCGGCACGTTGCGACATGTTCTTGAAAATCTTTTCGCGCAGGGGTTCGGTGGCGCCTTTCAGTGCCAGGATCAGCGAATCGGACTGGATCTCGCGCAGCAGCAACTGAATGCCGCGATCGTCGATATCGAGGAGGTTCTCGAAGACGAACATTTCGTCGAGAATTTTTTGTGCGAGTTCGGGATCGTATTCGCGGATCGAGTCCACGACAGAGGTTTCGTTCGCTGTGCCGATGAAGTTGAGAATTTCAGCCACCGTCCGTACGCCACCCATTGCCGCTTTTTTGATGTTCGCTGAGCCGGAGAGCAGACGCAGCATCACGTCATTGAGTTCTTTGAGGGCCGAGGGCTGGATGCCCTCCAGTGTGGCGATGCGCAATACCACATCGTTGCGCAGGCGTTCGGTGAAGTGATTGAGGATCTCGCTGCCTTGATCGGGCTCAAGGTGCACGAGAATGGTGGCAATGATCTGCGGATGTTCGTTTTTGATCAGGTCCGCTGCGGTCGGTGCATCCATCCACTTGAGCCCCTCTATACCCGCCGTATCACCACCCTGAAGGATGCGCGAAATGAGGTTTGAGGCCTTGTCGTCGCCGAGTGCCTTGGTCAGTACCGAGCGGATGTAGGCGTCGGTATCGACGTGGACGGCGGTTGCTTCGCGTGCGGTTGTCTGGAATTCGGTGAGCACTTCTTCGACGCGTGTGCGTGGCACGGATTTGAGCAAGGCCATGGCGTGACCGAGTTTTTGCACCTCTTTCGGGCCGAGTTGCTTGAGTACTTCAGCGGCGTGCTCCTCGCCGAGCGAGAGCAGCAGGATAGCGCTCTTTTCAACGCCGTCTTCAGCTGGCATTGGAACCTGTCCAGTCCTTGATGATGTTGGCGACGATCTTCGGATCGTGCTGCGCGATTTCACGCGCCTGTTCTATTTTCTTCTCCAGCGTGGCAGCCGGGGAAGCGCCTTGCTCCTCTTCTCCGCCGGCGACGATGTCCAGCTGGCTGCCAACGGATTTTTGCGACGGCTTCGGCAGGGAATCAAGCATTGACTTGATCAGCGGGCGTGCGACACCAAGCAGCAGGTAGGCGATGATGCCGGCGATGGCGCCGTACTTGAGCAGGTCTTTGCCGATCGAGAGGATCTCCGGATCTTTCCAGAGTGGAATCCCCGTATCGTTTTTATCAACAATGGTAAATGGCGCGTTGGCGACCGAGATCGTGTCGCCCCTATCCTTGCTGAAACCCATTGCTTCCTTGACCAAGTCGTTGATTTGCTTGAGCTCGACGTCGGATAGCGGCTTGCTCGTTGGCTTGCCGGCTTCCTTGCGGTGATTCACCACAACGGCGGCTGACAGTCGCTTGACGACACCCACCGATTGCTTGGTGTGACGGATGGTTTTGTCGACCTCGTAGTTGATCGTTGAATCCTTGCGTGTGCTGATCGGTTGGCCGACGCTATTGATTGCCGCCTGCACGCCGGCCGCGTTGAGCTGGCCCGGCACTGGCGGGCCGGGAGGCGCAGCGGCGCCCCCTGCTCCGGCTACAGCAGGTTGCGTCAGCGGTGCGGTTGCCGGCACCGGTGGCTGATTGGTCAGCGCTCCCGGAACGCCCTGTGCCGATGGCGTGGCGCTGGCTGTTTCACTGGTTTGCTGGCTACGGATACTGATTTCCGGCGGGGTGGTGTTGGGGCGGTGCGTTTCGGCGGTCTGTTCGGTCTGCGAGAAATCAACGTCGGCGGCAACCTGTACGCGTGCGTTGCCTGGGCCGACAATCGGCGTCAGGATGTCTTCAATCCGCCGGATAACGCTGGATTCAATTTCCTGGACGTATTTGATCTGCGTCGGGTCGAGCCCGGCTTCCATCAGCTTGCTTTTCAGCTGCGAGAGCATGGCGCCGCTTTGATCAAGCAAGGTAACGTTGCCCACCGGAAGTTGCGGTACGCTCGCCGCGACCAGGTTTTGAATGCCGGCGACCTGGGAGGGTTCCAGCGCACGGCCCGGGTAAAGGTAGAGCAGCACAGAAGCCGATGGCTTCAGTTCTTCGCGGACAAAAACAGTGGGTTTCGGGATGGCCAGATGCACACGTGCTGTCTGCACTGCGGCGATCGACTGGATGGTGCGCGCCAGCTCGCCCTCCAGGCCGCGTTGATAATTGACCTGTTCGGCGAACTGGCTGATGCCGAACTTCTGGTTTTCCATCAGCTCGAAGCCGACGGCACCGCCTTTCGGCAAGCCTTGCGAGGCGAGACGCAGGCGAACTTCATGCACTTTGTCGCCAGGAACGAGGACGGCGCCACCGCTATCGCTGAATCGGTAGGGAATGTTCAATTGTTCCAGCGCGCTGATGATAGCGCCACCATCACGCTCGGAGATGTTGGAAAAGAGTACTCTGTAGTCAGCGTGCTTGAGCCAGCTACTGCTCGCCACCAGCAAGGCAATGAAGGCGGCGATCGACACCATTGCCACAACCTTTTGCGTGTTGCTCATTTGCAAAAGTACTTCGCGCAGGCGACCGCTCAGGTTGCCGTCAGCATTGTTCGTGGTGTTGTTTGTTGTCGCCGCCATGCCTGCGCTAAAGTGAGAACCCTGAGATTAATCAAGCAAAAAGCGAAAACTGCTCAGAAATATTTTACTATTGTAGCTGCTAATTGCACGGGATTTTCCATCGAATGAGTGAAGCGGCGCAAATACCGGCCCCTGACGTAAAAGCGCAGGAACTGCAGCGCGCCTTTGATGTTTTCAATCAGGTTTCGCTTGAGCTGACGCAGGCCTACGAAGGCCTGCAAGGCCGTGTCGAGTCCCTGACGGCCGAACTGGCGGTGGCCAATGGTGAATTGTTGCGCCAGTATCAGGAAAAAGAAGCGCTTTCCGAACGTCTCTCCCTGCTGCTCAATGCCTTACCGGCAGGCGTCGTTGTTCTCGACAGTACGGCCAAGGTCAGCGAAGCCAATCCCGCAGCGCGCGCAATGCTCGGTGAAACGATGATTGGCTGTGACTGGCCAATCCTGGCGGATTCGCAACTGGTCGCGACAGATGCGCCGGAGGAGTGGCAGCTCGGCACCCGTCGTGTCTCGATTGCCGAAAGTCCGCTTGATTCGGCCGGGGGACGCATCCTGCTGATTCACGACGTGACTGCAGCGCACAGTCTCAAAGCGGACCTGGAGCGCAATCAGCGACTTGCTGCGATGGGCGAGATGGCGGCCTCGCTGGCCCATCAGTTGCGGACGCCGTTGGCAACAGCCCTGCTTTACAGCGCCAATCTGGCACAGCCCGAGCTTTCAGATGCGGCACGTGCGCGCTTTGCCGGCAAGGCGACTGAGCAATTGAAGCGTCTCGAACGCTTGATTCAGGATGTGCTGCTTTTTGCGCGAGGAGAGAGTATCGGGCGCGATACCATTGATGCTGCCTTGCTGATTTCGGAAGCGGCGCAGACGCTCGATCCGCTGTGCCTGGAAAAAGGCGTCAGACTGCGTATCATGGCGGATGTCGGTGGAATTGTACTGATGGGCAGCCGCAAGGCATTGGGCGGCGCGCTGCTTAATTTGCTGGAGAACGCGCTGCAGGCCTGCGATGCCGGCGGTGAGGTGGTGCTGAGTGCGGTCATGACGGGAAGACGGCTGCGGATTGGTGTGCGCGACACCGGGCCGGGCATCGCGCCGGAAGCGCAAGCGCGGATCTTCGAGCCCTTCTTCACGACGCGCGGGCAGGGCACCGGGCTCGGGTTGGCCATCGCGCTGGGGGTTGCACGCGCCCATGGCGGTACCATCGAAGTTGGTTCGACGCCGGGCGAAGGCTCTGAATTTCTCATGCTGCTGCCCGCCGGGCCGGCTCTCGAACAATAACAGGAAGAAAACAGTGGCTCAGGGATTGCCAATACTGGTTGTCGAAGATGACCTGAATTTGCGTGAAGCAGTTTGCGATACGCTGGAGCTTGCCGGGCAGTCCGTTATTTCGGCAGACGGCGGTGCGCAGGCGCTCGCGCTTCTTGAAGCGCAGTCAGTTGCACTGGTGGTAAGCGATGTGCGCATGATGCCGATGGATGGCATCACCTTGCTCAAGGAAATCCGCAGTCGCTTTCCCCATCTGCCGGTCGTCTTGATGACGGCTTTTGCCGACGTCGATCGCGCCGTGGAAGCGATGCGCTCAGGGGCTTGCGACTTCCTGCTCAAGCCTTTCGAACCCAAGGCGTTACTTGAGCACGTGGCACGCTACCGCTTGCCGGAATCAGTCGATGACGACCGCGTGGTGGCTAACGATCAGGCCAGTCGCAACCTCTTCGCACTGGCCGCGCGCGTCGCACAGACCGATGCCACGGTTCTGCTGACCGGTGAGAGCGGGGTCGGCAAGGAGGTCGTGGCGCACTACATCCACAATCATTCAGCCCGGCGCAAGGGGCCTTTTGTAGCCATCAACTGCGCCGCTATTCCCGACAGCCTGCTCGAAGCAACACTCTTTGGTTACGAAAAAGGCGCGTTTACCGGCGCGCTGCAGGCGCAGGCCGGCAAGTTCGAGCAGGCGCAGGCTGGCACATTGCTGCTTGACGAAGTCACCGAAATGCCGCTTGGCCTGCAGGCCAAGCTCCTGCGTGTGCTACAGGAACGCGAGGTGGAGCGGGTGGGCGGCAAGAAGCCCGTCTCGCTCGACATCCGCGTGGTGGCGACTTCCAACAGGGACATGGCCGAAGCTGTGGCCAAAGGCGTCTTCCGCGAGGATCTTTTCTATCGGCTGAATGTTTTTCCTTTGCTGATTCCCGCGCTTCGTCAGCGACCGGACGACATTGCGCCGCTTGCACGGCATTTTCTGGCCGAACACGGTGGCCGTTCCGGGCGTCCCGGCCTGCGTCTGGCGCCTTCGGCCGAGGCTGCGCTACGTGGACATGCCTGGCCCGGCAATGTGCGCGAGCTGGAGAACGTAATGCAACGGGCGGTCATCCTGGCGCCTTCTGACCTCGTTGAGGCGGACGCCTTGCATATTCCCGTGTCAACGGTGAGTGGCCATCTTCTCCGGGCAGTCGACGAATCCAGCTTGCCCGTTACCGCGTTGCAGCCGGAAGAAGCAAAGACCGATAACATGAGAGACTTGGAGCGCGAGCACATCCTCGAGACGCTGGCGTCGATGGGCGGGTCAAGAAAATTGACCGGCGAGCGACTGGGAATGTCTGAACGAACCCTGCGCCATAAACTCAAACAGTACCGGGAAGCAGGTTTGTTTAACGACTAGTGCCAGCAGTTGGGTCTGTGGTACTAGTGCCGGTCTTTGTTTCGGCGGTACTGGCAGGATAAAATCTGGCGCGTTTATTGCGTTGGGTAAAGCATCAAGCGTTAGGAGAAGGCGATGGACAGCAAAGGTATCGATCAGATGTTGAGCGTGTTGCGTGCTACCTCAGCGCAGGCGGGAAGCCGTACAGCCGAGGCGCAGAGTGTCGCAGCGGGTGGTGCCGACTTCGCGCAGATCCTGCAGAATTCAATTGCACAGGTCAATCAGACACAGCAGCAGGCGGAGGGGATGGCGGCAAATTTTGCCGCCGGCGACGGCAACGCCAATCTGCACGAAGTCATGATTGCCCTGCAGAAAGCCAATGTGTCCTTCCAGGAAATGGTTCAGGTACGGAACAAGCTGGTTTCGGCTTATCACGATGTGATGAACATGCAGGTCTGACGCTGGCTCTGGTGCTGGCGAACCTTGCAAACGATAACGGCGCCCTGAAGGCGCCGTTATCGTTTGCAAGGGTCGCTCAGGTCATGCCGCTTAGCCGGGCCTTGCGTTCGCGTTCGATGTGGGTGATGTAGCGCTGAATCAGCGTCAATCGGGAGCCTTGTAAGTCAACAAACTCGCACCCGACTCGAATATGGTGCGAGCCGTTTCTGGCGGTGACATCGAATGCGTTGCGTACACGCAGTGTGGTGACCAGCAGGCCTTCTTCGGGTAGAGAAATCCGGCAGTCCTTGAATGTCATTTCAGTTGCGTAGAGGCCGGATTGTTCCGGGTGAACCATCAGTCCGACGCCACCGCCGCTGATGTCAAGCAATGGTGCTTCGACAACCTGCGCCGAGCCGTCTTCTCGTTTCATCGGAATGATGCATTTGATCGGGCTGGCGATGGGTGTGGACAGGCGAAAATATTCACGGCGTTGCAGGCGTAGCAGTGTTTCGGGCAAAACACCACGGAATGCCGGCCGACCATCGTGAGTCGTTGCCGACAGCTTGCTCAGGCTGAACTGGATTTTGACTTTGTCAATCTGTGTCGTGAATATCAGTTTCTCAGCCAGCAGGGCCTTGCTGTTCATTTCATGGTCACTGCCAAGATCAAGAATGAAACCGCTATTGTCCGGGCTGAGTGCGAGCAGCGAGGTGAGCAGGAAAGATTTCCCCTGGTCGAAATATACGGTAAGCATCGCGCCCCGCTGGATCAGTGCACGGATGATGGAAAGGATTTCCGTTTTT
>JBIKLY010000039.1:0-29971 GCA_044359525.1 Rhodocyclaceae bacterium
AATACCAAGCAGCAACAACGTGCTGACAGCGCTGTAGCGATGCAACAGATGCAGCGTTACGCCGCCCGCATCGCCGGGCAGAGCGGCACGCACCAGTTTGACAAATGGGTTCAAGGCAGCCCAGCCCTCTGTTGAAGGCCACCAGACACCACCGCAGTGTGGCAGCGTAACGCAGGAGGGGGCGGCATAACTGGCGCCAATCCAGGCGCCCAGCATCACCGTCAGTGACAGGCTGAGCACGCCAAGGCGCAACAGAATACCAGGCCGACCATCCGCTGACCGGGTCGGTTGCGGGCTGCTGGCCAGCACCACCCGCCATGAAAAAGTAACCAGCCCCAGACCGCCCATGATGTTCAGGAAGCCAACCAGCGACAAACGCTGGTCAGCGCTCCAGATGCCCAATGCCGAAAGCGTCAGCATCAGTAGCAAAAGGAGCGTTGCATAGCGCGCTGCCGGCTGTATCGGCTGTGGCCGCAGGCACGACCAGACAAGAAAACAAGCCAGCAACAGCGCGCCCGAGGCGGTAACACGGTGCAGCAAGCGGGCGACCCCGTACTGTTGCACCGGCGGCTCACCGCGCAACACCTGCCCGTAGCACGCCGGCCAGTCCGCACAGCTCAGTCCGGCACCATCCAGACGCAAATAGGCACTAATCAGTACGACAAAAACAGAAAGCGCGGTAAGCAACAGCGCCGTTGCGCGGATTTTTTTCAGCCTGCCGCCGTTAATCGCCATCAAAAGCGGCTGCCCGATCTACAGGCAACACGCAATTCGTGATTGAGCCAGAGAAGAACCCCGAAAACGACCATTGAACCACCCTGATGCGCGGCACCGAGTGCGACAGGAACCCCCATCAGGAGCGTCATGATGCCCAGCGTGATCTGAGCGACAAGCGCCAGCAACAAGAGGTTCGCAGCAAGGCGTGCGCGCCGTGAAACATCCGCCGAACGTATCTTGAACCAGAACCATGGCACCAGAAATGCCAGCAACCAGGCGCCCAAGCGGTGATCGAACTGAACCAGCGCCATGTTGTTGAAGAAATTCAGGTACCACGGCTCGATGATGAAGCTCTCAGGTGGCAAAACGTGTCCATCCATCAACGGAAAGGTGTTGTAAGCCTTGCCGGCCCGAATGCCAGCGACAAAACCACCCGTAATTACCATATAGAAGACCAGCAGGGCGAGCCAGAATCCGAAGCGTTGCAGTTTTTCAAGCGCCGCATCGGCAGTTGCACCTGCCCGCTCGGCACACAGGCCGAGCGCCACCCACATCAGCGAGATAAAAATCAGAAAAGCCAGCGACAAATGCGCTGTGAGGCGGTATTGGCTGACGCGAGGATCGTCAACCAGGCCGCTTTGCACCATGTACCAACCCATCGCCCCTTGCATCCCGCCCAGGATAAAAATACCAGCGAGTTTCAGAACGAGTGGCGGATCGATTTTTTTCCGGATCAGAAAATACATGAACGGCAAAAAGAAAACGACGCCGATCAGACGCCCAAGCACCCGATGCCAGTATTCCCAGAAAAAGATCCCTTTAAACTCATCAAGGGACATCTGATGATTCACCTTCTGATACTCCGGGGTTTTCTTGTACTTATCGAATGTCTCGTCCCACTCAGCCTGATTGAGCGGGGGAATCACACCAACGATCGGCTTCCATTCAACGATCGACAAACCGGAATGGGTCAGGCGCGTCACGCCACCGACAACCAGCATGGCAAAAACCATGGCACTGCAGATAAACAGCCAAAGCGCAATTTGTCGACGGACGGTGGAGTCCATAGCGTAATTCCGGAGAAGTTTTTCGTGGATTTTGGGGGATTTTAGCGATTTTTTCGCCGCCGATTATATGCGACAATACGCCTCGAGGTGACCGTTAGTAACGGTATGTGACAGATTGTCGCATATCTTGATACAGATCAAATCACGCCACGCCTGACGTCGGTACGCTACCGACCATTGCGTCCAAGGGTTCCGTATTTTTTGGTTTTCAAGCAATTAACCGTGCGCCACATGCGCCAACGATGGAGGGTAGAAACATGGCCGACAACAACGACGACGACATTCCGTTCATGCAGAAACTGCTGGATAACCACTTCCTGCTGTTATTCATTGGTGTCATGTCGCCAATGATGCTTTATGTCGTCTGGGGCATCATCGACATCATGAACGTACCGCTCGCCAAGTAAACATTTCAGTCATATCAGGGAGAATCAAATGAGTGCAATTCTGCCGCCATCAAACCGGCTCTGGTGGAAAGAGTCCATCGCTCCGGCCGAATGGGCCTGGATCGGTATCGCTTTCGTGTGGGGCATGATCATGTTCGGCATGATGGTGTACTGGCACATTTACGGTAAGCAAAACCTTTCGAACGAGGCCTACAAGACCACGCCCGAAATGTTTGCCGCCAAGGCCGAGAAATTCATCGCCGAAAACACCATTCGCACCGAAACCGATCAGCAGATCCCCGTCGTCAAGGTCCCCGCGGGTGGTGACGGCTATCTGATCGCCCGTCTGTGGAACTGGTATCCGATCCTCGAACTGGAAGCCGGCAAGGAATACAAGATTCACCTTTCCTCAATGGATTATCTGCACGGCTTTTCGCTGCAGCCAGTCAACATCAATATCGAGGTAATTCCAGGCTACGAGCACGTGGTCAAGATGACACCGACCAAGGCAGGCACTTTTGCCATCGTCTGTAACGAATACTGCGGCATCGGTCACCACTCGATGCTTGGCCGTATTTACGTGAAATAAGGGGAGTACCTAGATGGCAACAACTTACCGTACCTGCCCGATTTCCGGGCTGCAATTTGAAAATCACGCTGAAAAGCTGATGAAATGGAATGCCGTCGCCGGCGTTCTCTGGCTGCTGGTTGGCGGCATCACCGCGCTGCTGGTCATTCTTACCCGCTGGCCGGCCGTCAAGCTGCTGCCGGCCGACCAGTTCTACCTGATCCTGACCGCCCACGGCATCGACATGCTGATCCTGTGGATCCTGTTTTTTGAAATGGCCGTGCTTTACTTTGCCTCATCAACGCTGTTGCGCTGCCGACTGGCTACACCCAAAGTAGCCTGGCTCGGCTTCTGGCTGATGGCAATTGGCGGCATCGTTACCAACGTCGCCATCTTCCAGGGCGAATCGAGCGTGATGTTCACCTCGTACGTTCCGATGCAGGCTGCACCGCACTTCTACCTGGGCATCATTCTGGTTGCAGTGGGGGCATTGCTCGGTACGGCCGTGTTTTTTGGTACCCTGGTTGTTGCCAAGAAAGACAAAACCTACACGGGCTCCTTGCCGCTGGTCGTTTTCGGCGCGCTGGTTGCAGCCATCATCGCTGTCTTCACCATCCTTTGCGGTGCCGGCATCCTGATCCCGACCTTCCTCTGGTCCGTCGGCCTGATCAAGGAAATCGATGCGCAGCTGTACCGCATGGTCTGGTGGGCACTGGGCCACTCGTCGCAACAGATCAACGTTGCTGCGCACGTCTCGATCTGGTATCTGACCGCTGCTGTCGTCTTCGGCGCCAAGCCGCTGTCGGAAAAAGTGTCGCGCGGGGCATTCCTGCTGTACATCCTCTTCCTGCAACTGGCCAGCGCGCACCACCTGCTGTCCGACCCGGGCATGAGTGCCGAGTGGAAGGTGCTGAACACCTCCTACTTCATGTACTTCGCTGTGATGGCCTCGATGATCCACGGCTTCACCGTTCCGGGCTGTATCGAAGCCGCCCAGCGTCGCAAGGGCTACACCAACGGCATGTTCGAGTGGCTGCGCAAGGCTCCTTGGGGCAACCCGGTGTTCTCCGGCATGTTCATTTCGCTGGTCAGCTTCGGTTTCCTCGGCGGCATCTCCGGTGTGGTTCTCGGTACCGAACAGATCAACATGCTGATGCACAACACCTTCTACGTTCCGGGTCACTTCCACACCACCGTGGTTACCGGCACAACGCTGGCGTTCATGTCGATCACCTACCTGCTGGTGCCGGTGCTGTTCCGTCGTGAAATGATCCTGCCGAAGCTTTGCCAGATCCAGCCTTACCTGTTCGGTATCGGCATGTCGATTACCGGTCTGGTGATGATGGGTGCCGGTACGCTGGGTGTTTCCCGCCGTCACTGGGACATGGCCTTCTCGGGCTCGCCGTTCCAGTATGAGTGGCCGGGTGCTGCTTACCTGATGATGGGTCTGACCGGTGTCTTTGGCGTCATCACCATCATTGGTGGCGGCCTGTGGATTCTGCTGGTCGTCGGTTCGCTGCTGTTCGGCAAAAAGCTGGAAGGTGGCCCTGTCTCCGACAAGCCGACCCCGATTCCGGACCAGACGATGGCTTCCGCAGCATCGCATTCGGGTAGCGAAGAGCACACCCCGGTTCCGGGAACTATCGTTCTGGCCATGCTCCTGCTGGTCAGCTTCGTGCTCTACTACTATGTGAACTGGAAGTACCTGTCAGAAGTCTGGTTGCTCAGCTAGCCAGGAAAGTTCCCGCACCTTCGGGCGCGGGAACCTGACTGAATCGGACTTGCCGAGCAGCAATGCAGGTCCGATTCAAGCAGGATTCAACAAAGACTCACCCAGATGCAATTCATTTGAGCACGACGCCCCCAATACCTATGCAATCGACACTCCCGCCCGGCAGCGCTTCCGGCTTGCCCATTCGAGCCATTCTGAGCCTGTTCAAACTGCGTATCGGTGTCGTAATCACATTTACTGCGCTGGCCGGCCTCGCGGTTACGCCGGGCGCAAGCCTGAGCCTGACGCAGCTGATCGTGTTGACACTTTCCGTTCTGGTCTCATCAGCCAGTGCGGGGGCATTCAATCAATATTACGAGCACGACCTCGACCCACTGATGGCGCGCACCAGAATGCGCCCGTTTGTTACGGGTGAAATCAAGCACGGCCCGATCTGGCTGGTCATCATTGGCGCCCTGATGGTGCTCTCGGTGGGTGCCGCATGGATTGCCCTCAATGTCTGGTCGGCGCTATTCGTTTTTCTCGGCGCCTTCTTTTACGCCATCGTTTACACCGTCTGGTTGAAGCGCCGTACCTGGCTCAACATCGTTTTCGGTGGCCTGGCCGGTAGCTGGGCCGTGCTGGCGGGTGCAACCGCAGCGGACCCGCACCTGGGCGCCGTGCCGCTTTCACTGGCATTCATTCTCTTTCTGTGGACCCCGCCGCACTTCTGGAGCCTGGCCATTGCCTGCCGTGAGGACTATGCTGCGGCCGGCGTACCGATGCTGCCCGTGGTGGTTGGTGACAAGCGGGCGGCACAAATCATCTTCTACAGCACCCTGGCACTGGTCGCTGCATCTTTCCTGCCATTGGCTTTTGGCCTCGGCGCGATATACGGTGTCGGCGCCGCGGGCGGAGGCTTCCTGTTTATCCAGAAAGCCTGGCTTCTGACACGGGAACCGAATCGCAAAGCCGCGATGGCCTGTTTTTTTGCTTCGCTGATTCAGCTGACGCTGGTTCTACTCGCAGCAATTCTCGACACCCGTTTCTAGCGGCACGACTTTCGGCGATGTCCCGAATTCTGCGTACCCTCGCCAGATTACTCACCGCCAGCCTGCTGCTTGCGACACCGGGGCTGTACGCTGCGGATACCGCGAACGAACAACCCAAGCTCACGGCACGTCCGCAAGGACTGAACCCCAAGGTCGTATTCACGACCCTCGATGAAAAAACGGCTTTCGAGCTGTCGCAAAGCGCACTTGGCAAACCGGTCGGCGATTTTGTCCTGCTCGATCGCGAAGGCCGACCGGTAGAGCTTTCGCGTTATCGCGGCAAGCCACTCCTGGTCAGCTTTATCTATACCGCCTGTTTCCAGGTTTGCCCGACGACCACGCGCAACCTGCAAAAAGCCGTTCAGGAAACGGTCAGTGTGCTTGGGGCAGATCGCTTCAACATCATCAGCATTGGTTTCAACCAGCCATTTGACGACCCCCTGGCACTGAAGAACTTTGCCGTGCAATACGGCATCAATCTCCCGAACTGGGAGTTCCTGAGCCCCTCAGCAGCTATTGTCGGTGACCTGACGCGTAACTTCGGCTTCAGTTATGTCGCCACAACGGCCGGCTTCGACCATCTCAACCAGATCACCATGGTCGATGCCGAAGGGAAGATTTTCCGCCAGGTTTATGGCGAAAAGTTCACCGCCCAGGATCTCGCCGAGCCGCTCAAGGCAATGATCGCCGGTGCGGCGATACCACCCCAGACCGGCACCCTGAAGGAGATCATGGAGCGCGTCCGCATTCTCTGCTCGGTCTACGACCCCGTCACCGGCAGATACCGGACCAACTACTCCGTCTATTTCATGATCGCCGGTTTTCTGACTTTCACCGCCTTCACGATCTACCTCTGCTTCAACTTCTGGACCAATCGGCGCCGCACGCCAAAGCCAGTCGCTTGATTTGTTTTGTATTCATGCCTGCGTAACCCCGTAGCGCCGCTGAATATCCGACTATTCTTGTCGGAATTGATGTGCGTCAAGAGCCTCGCTCATTCACGCGCATATAATCGTCCCCTAATGTTTCACCCGTTTTCCCCAGTCACCAGTCGCCAACGCTTTTTGGACACCCCAAGTGAGCCTGCACAGTTTTTTGCGCAACAACACGCAAACCCTGTTTCAGCGCCTCGAGGAAGCGCTTGATGCGTTTTTCGCGGGCAGCGGCAACCCCTTGCGCCACCTGGGCGCCCTCGGGCTGTATCTGTTGTGGATTATCGTCGGCACCGGCCTCTATCTCTATACCGTGCTCGACACCGGGATCAGCGGCGTCTACGACTCGATTGCCTACCAGTCGCAACAGCTCTGGTATTTCGGCGGCATCATGCGCAGCCTGCATCGTTACGCATCGGATGGCTTCGTTCTGGTCATGATGCTGCATCTTGTTCGCGAATGGGCTTTCAGCCGCTATTTCGGCTTCCGCTTCTACTCCTGGCTCACCGGCATTCCGCTGATCTGGCTGGTGTACGCATCAGGCATCAGCGGCTACTGGATCGTATGGGATCAACTGGCCCAGTTCTCGGCTATCGCAACGACAGAACTGCTCGACTGGCTGCCGATTTTCAGCGAACCAGCCGCGCGTAATTTTCTTGCCCCGGACTCGATCAACGATCGTTTCTTCACCATGCTGGTATTCATCCACATCGGCATACCACTCATCCTGATCCTCGGCCTGTGGGCGCACGTTCATCGCATCAGCCGGGTGGACTACCTGCCTTCGCGCCAACTGATGCTCGGCACGCTGGGCACACTCCTTGTGCTGGCACTGATCAAACCGGCACTCAGCAACCCGCCGGCCAATCTGGCACTGGCACCGGGCGAACTGCATCTTGACTGGTTCATCCTCTTCCTCCACCCGCTGACTGACTTCACTTCGCCCGCCGCCGTGTGGTCGCTGCTGTTTGCCGCAACCGCCCTGCTCTTCCTCCTGCCTTTCCTGCCCCACCCGAAAGCCGAAGCGGTTGCCGTGGTTGACCCGGCCAACTGCAACGGTTGCAGCCGTTGCCTTGCCGATTGCCCCTATGCGGCCATTACGATGGAACCGCACCCGAACCGGCCGGGTTACAAGATCGCCATCGTTGACGCCGGCCTCTGCGCCGGTTGCGGCATCTGTGCAGGTTCGTGTCCGTCATCGACACCTTTCCGCCGCCAGGACCAACTGGTCACCGGGATTGATATGCCGCAGCAGCCGGTCGATGCGCTACGCCTGCAACTTGAAACGCAGCTGGCGCAATTGACAACGCAAGCCGGGCGCACACGCATCGTGGTCTTTACCTGCGCCCGTGGGGCCAGCGCGACACCGGCACCTGACACGGCCGTCATCAGCCTGCTTTGCGCTGGTATACTCCCGCCTTCGTTCGTTGAATATGCCTTACGCGGGGGCGCCGACGGCGTCGTCGTCAGCGCGTGCCGGAATGGCGGTTGTGACTTCCGCCTTGGCGACCAATGGACGACCCAGCGACTCGGTGGACAACGCGAACCGCATTTGCGCAGCAAGGTGCCGCAGGATCGGCTACAAATCGTTTTTGCCTCATCCAACGACGGCAGTACGCTTGCCAAGGCCATACAGGAATTCAGAATCCGAATCGAAACCGAGATGGTTTCCACCAATCAATTACAACCTTACTTCCGGAGAACGACTCATCATGCTTAAACCCGCCGCCGCGATTGTCGGCCAGGTGATCCTCTATGGGGCATTCGCCACCTTTGTCGGATATTTCGCCACCTCGCCAACCTACAAGCAGATACCGGACGATGTTGCCCTGATCAAACTGTCCATCAGCCACCTCGGCGATCGTGAATGCCGCAAACGCACACCGGAAGAACTCCAGAAAATGGCGCCCAACATGCGCGCACCGATGGAATGCCCGCGCGAGCGCTCCGACATCAATCTGGAAGTCGACCTTGACGGCCAGCCCGCCTTCCGCTCCGTGATGCACCCCACCGGCCTCTACAAGGACGGCGTCTCGACGGTATACAAGCGCTTCGAAGTGAAAGCCGGCACCCACCAGTTGTCGGTGCGGATGAATGACAACATGATCAAACCCGGCTTCAATTTCGTCAAGGAAGCCGAGATCCTGCTCAAACCGGCACAGGTCATGGTGATCGACTTCAACCCGGACAAGGGCGGTCTTTTTTTCCAATAAAGCGCACCGGTCAGATAACAGACAACTCGACGCGGCTCTCCCCATCTTCCTGAGCGGACAAAATAATGGTCAAACTTCTTCAACAAATCATGCGCTGGTTTTTTATGCGCATGGAGAACCTATTCAACGTTGCCTTCGGCGACAAACTGAATCCTTTCTACCATCTGGGCACCATCAGCTTCTGGCAATTCTGGCTGCTGGCCGGTACCGGGTTTTATCTGTATATTTTTGCCGACACCGGCATCAACGACGCATTTGAGTCAGTTGAGCGCATCACCCACGACCAATGGTGGGCCGGCGGCATCATGCGCAGCATTCACCGCTACGCTACCGACGGCATGATCCTCACCATGATGCTGCACATGCTGCGGCACTTTGCCTATGATCGCTATCGCGGCTTCCGCTCGTTTTCCTGGCTGACCGGCGTTGCCCTGATCTGGTTAGTTTACATTGCCGGCATCAATGGCTTCATGCTGGTGTGGGACAAGCTGGCACAGTTCGTGGTCATCGCCACGGCCGAGTGGTTCGACATCCTGCCGATGTTCAACGGCTCGCTGATCCGCAACTTCCTCTACCTGGAAAACGTCAACAGCCGGCTCTTTACGCTGCTCGCCTTTGTGCACCTTGGCGCACCGCTGATCGTCGTCATCATCATGTGGGTTCACGTCCAGCGTGTGCCGCGCGCCCACATCAACCCGCCGCGCCCGATCGCCATCGCCGTCTCGCTGATGTTTATCGCGCTTGCGCTGATCAAGCCCATTCTCAGCCAGGGCGGTGAGGCCGACATGGCGGTGGTACCGACCAACATCGCCTTTGACTGGTTCGAACTGCCTGTACTGGCGCTCGTCTACGTAACCAATCCATTACACCTGTGGTACTGGGTATTCGGGCTCACCGGCCTGATGTTCCTCGTCCCTTGGCTACCACCCAAAAAACGCGGCACCGCCAAAGAACAAACGACAATCACCTTCCAACCCGACCACAAGGCGGTGACCGCCCGCTTTGGCGAAACGCTGCTCGACGCCGGCCTGCGCCAGGACATCAACCTGCCTTACGAATGCCGCAACGGCGGCTGCGGCATGTGCAAATGTACGGTGCTGGCCGGCAAGGTGGATCCCGGCCTCTACCAGCCGAGCGCCCTGTCAGACGAAGAACTGGCGCAAGGCAAAGTTCTGCTCTGCTGCGCAACGGCACTCGATGATGTGGAGATCGAGTACGAACCTCCTGCTGGAGAAAAGAAATTCAAGGAATACACCGGTCGCGTGGTCAAACTGGAGAAACTCGGTTACGACGTCATGCGGCTGCTGCTCAAACTACCGGAAGGGCAACAGATCCCCTTCAAGGCCGGACAATACGTCAACATCATTCTCGACGACGGCCAGCGCCGGGCATTCTCTTTTGCCAACCCGCCGCATGAAGCCGAATTTGTCGAACTGCAGATTCGGCTGATGCCGGGCGGTCGTTTCACGACGCACGTTTTCGAGAAAATGAAGGAAGGCGACAAGGTGAAATTCGAAGGTCCGATTGGTGACTTCGCACTTCGCGAATCGGAGCGGCCAATTGTTTTCGTCGCCGGCGCCACAGGTTTTGCACCAGTCAAGAGCATGGTTGAAGATGCCTTCAAGCGTGGCCTGAAGCGCGAGATTCATCTTTACTGGGGTGTCAAGCAACTGAAAGACCTCTACCTGCCCGATTTGCCAAAGCAATGGGCCAGCGACCACGCGAACTTCCACTTCATCCCGGTCCTCTCGGAACCGGCGCCGGAAGACGCATGGACCGGCCGTACCGGGCTGGTGCATGAAGCCATTCTGGAAGACTTCCCGGAACTCAAAGGGCACGAAATTTATGCCTGCGGATCAGTGCGCATGGTTGAGGCGATTTTCCCCTTCCTGAAAGCCCAGGGTGCAGAAGACGGCGCCTGCTTCTCGGATGCCTTCACCATCTCGGCGCGCTCGATGGCCTTCCAGCCCAACCAGAAGTAGCTTCATGCCACGCCGCATCTTGCGGCGTAAAAAAGCCGCCACGCTGCAAACGCGTGGCGGCTTTTTTACGACCTGCGTTTACTGCCCGAGCAAACGGCGCAGCACAGGTTCAAGTACGGCCTCATCCATTCGGCCCAGACGCATTGCCTCGATCCGCCCATCGCGCCCGATCACCACGGTGTAAGGCAAGCCCTTAACCTGCAGGCCCGGCGTGCTACCCGCCGACGCAGCAACGAGTAAGGGATAAGACACCGGCGTCGTCTTGACGAAAGCCTGCATTTTCTCGGCTTCATCCAGCCCGATACCAACGAACTGTACGCCCCACGCCGCATAGTGGGTATTCAGGCGCGAAAACGCCGGCATCTCGTCAACGCAGGGCTTGCACCAGCTGGCCCAGTAATTGACGACCAGCACCTTGCCGCGCCACTGAGCCAGCGCCTGCGGCCGGCCGTCAAGGTCCGGCAGCGTCAAAGCAAAAATGGCCTCAACCGCAGCCTTCGCCTCTTCAGGTGAAAGCTGCTGCGACGAGACCAGGCTTGGCGGTCGATCAACAGCCTCCTGACCAACCTGAAGATACATGCGGTAGCCCAACAAACCGACCGTCAACAGGGAAGCAACGCCGGCCGCAACGGCCACGCGCAGTGCAGTCTGTTCTTTCATGGCACCCGCCGCCGCGTCATGGCTTTCAGACAGACCAGTACAAACATCAGTCCGCCGATCACGGCAATCAGCCCGCCCAGACCCATCATGCCCATGCCGATTTTCTGCTCCAGGCTAACCAGGGCCTGCTCGGCCCCCGCCACCTTGCGCTGCACGCCATAGCCACCCGACCAAGCCAGCCCGAGTACGTGAATCAGCTGACCGCCACCATAAACGTAAGGCTGCCAGACCGCCATGCGGCCTTCCGCCTTGCCGAACCCAAGCTTTGGCAGCAACACATAGGCCAGCCCCATGAAGGCCAGCGTAACGCCAACCGTCGATCCGTGATAGTGCGCAGGAATGACGACGTTAGCGCCCTGGATCATGTAGCCCAGCACACCGCCAAGGGCAAACAGGGAGAATGACGCGATAAAAGCCGACTTGGCCGGGTCGGCAGGCACCCGGCGCACGCCCCACAGAGCAAAAGCCCCCGCCAGAATCAACGGCCCCATATACGGGTGGCCCCATTTCATCAGCTTGGCAAACAGCTCCACATGCGGCAAAGAGCCGGGAGGCACCGTCAGATAGATCAGCGGCACCACCAGCAGGGGCAGCGAAGCAACAAAAAACAGCGCGGCCAGGGCGCGTGGCGAGGCAACCAGCGGCTTGTCAAGATACGCGGCAATCCACAGCCAAGCGACGACCATCAGAAGCGCATGCTGGAACTGCAGCACATGGCCGCCCCCCCAGAATAGTACTTCGTAATAAATTTTCTCTTCGACCCACGGCACCATCCACCAGGACCAGAAAAATGCGGCCAGCGCAAAAAAGGCAGCGACTGCACCAAAGAAGGCGCCCAGTCGCAAGGGCTCGCCGAAAACACGATCCGGCCAGGTCGTCAGCAAGGCGCGCACGACGGCCAAGCTGAAGCCCGCGCCGCAGATCCAAAGCGAAGCAAAAAACAGGGGCTGCTGCAAGACCGGGATGTAATTGTTAAGGATCGGTTCGGCACCGGGGAAAAATGGCGAAACAGTCATCACCACCGTACCCAGCGCCGCCAGCCCGAACCCACTCCAGCCCATCCAGGCCAGACGGGCACTACCAACGGCGCTCCAGATCACGGCAGCAAAGGCCATGAACCAGACGACGACCGAAAGATCCACATGCACCACCAGCGCCGCGCGAAAGAACCCTCTGAGCGGAAAAACATCCTGGATACCCGGCGTGCGCGACAACACCAACAACATGGCCAGCAAACCGGAGCCAATCAGCGCCATCACCCCCAACCACAACCAGGCGCGCGCCAGCGCAACAGGCGCTCCTGAAGAAACCGTAACGACTTGCGAATTCATACTTGCCACACTACCCCCGCTTGCCTCACGCAAAAGCCTTCAAGTATAAAGCTAGGGAAGTGGATATACCAGCGAGGCGCTTGCCTCAAGCGACGACAAGTGCGAACATTGGCCACAATTATTTGCCGCAACTTCGGATAACCCGCATGCACGGAAATCATCAAGGCATCAACATCGAAGCGCTGCTCTCACACGTGCCGCTTTTCAACGGGCTGGAGTCTGACGAAATCGCTCGCGTGGCCCGCGGCACCCGTGAAGTCAACGCTGCGCGTGGCGACATCCTGTTTCACAAAGGCGACATCTCGAACGGCTTCCATCTGATCGTTTACGGTCAGATCAAGCTCGCCTTCACCTCACCGCAGGGTGGTGAGAAGGTAGTCGACATCCTCACTCAGGGCCAGTCCTTCGGTGAAGCCGTGATGTTCATGGAAAAGCCCTACATGGTCTATGCCCAGGCGCTGTCTGACTCGCTGCTGCTGCATATTTCCAAAGACGCCATTCTTGAGGAACTGAACAACGACCCGAAGCTCGGCCGCAAGATGATCGCCGGCCTCTCGATGCGCCTGCACCACCTGATCACCGACGTCGAATCCTACTCGCTGCATTCTGGCCGCCAGCGCATCATCGGTTACCTGCTGCGTGACAACCTGAAAAATGACGAACAGTCGATCACCGTCACCCTGCCCACCAACAAGGGGGTGATTGCCTCACGCCTCAACCTTACCCAGGAACACTTTTCGCGCATCCTGCACGAGCTGTCGGAAAAAGGGCTAATCATCGTCGACGGCCGAAAGATACAGATCCCCGACGTTGAAAAGCTGCGGCGCTACGATCTCTAGGCCCGGACTGCCACCTTTATGGCTGTCGAAATCGAGATCAAGCTAAGCCTGCCAGCCCGCGCCGCGCCCCGACTCGCCAGACACCCACTGCTCGCCGGCATCAAGCCGCTACGGCAGCAACTCATCAACACCTACTACGACACACCCGACTTACGCCTGCAAAACGAGCGTATCGCCGTGCGCTACCGCAAGAAAGGCTGGCAGTGGCTACTCACCGTAAAATGTGCGACGCCATCGGCTGGTGGCCTGGCGCAACGTAACGAATGGGAAGTCCCTGGACTACCGGGCGAATTCGACTTTTCTCATGTCGATGACAAAAAATTGCGGCATCTGCTCGAGTCCCTGCGCACAAAACTGATCCCTGTTTTTACGACCGACTTCATCCGCACCGCCTGGCAGATCGAACAACAGACAGGCACGCGCATTGAACTGGCGCTTGATCGGGGACGAATCGAGGCAAACGGTCGCCATGAGCCGATCTGCGAAGTCGAGCTCGAACTCCTCGGCGGCGGCGTTGCAGCGCTTTTTACAGCAGCAAGCCTGCTGCAGGCCGATCTGCCCTTGCATCCCGAAGTGGCCAGCAAGGCCGAGCGCGGCTACCGGTTGCACGCCAACACAGCGCCCGCGCCGGTCAAGGCCCCCGCCACCAGCATTGATTGCAAACTAACCGCCGTTGCAGCATTTTCCACCGTCGCACTGTCCTGCCTCAACCAGCTGCAAGCCAATGAACACGGCCTGCAGAAAAGCAGTGACCCCGAATTTGTGCATCAGGCACGGGTCGCCATTCGGCGCTTGCGCTCGGCGATTCGTGCCTGGAAACCCTTGCTGCCGGCAGACTACATCGGCAACTTCGATCCGCGTTGGCGCGCACTTGCCGCAACGCTCGGCGAAACGCGGGACCGGGACGTTTTCATTTCAGAAATACTCCCGTTGCTGGCTGAGGCGTTCCCTGCATCTGCTGAAATCGATCGACTGTCAGGCTACGCCCTTCGTCGTGGCGCGATCAGCCGGAAACGTGCCCGCAGCGCATTCAAGGCGACCGATTACTCACGCTTGCTGCTTGAGTTCACTGCAGCAACGCTGGCCTTACCCGACAGCACCGGGCCGCAGCTCAAAACCTTTGCCCGCCGCTGCCTTGGCAAACGCGCCAGGCGCGTCACCGAACTCGCCGAAAAAATACGCGAAGCAGATGACGCCGGCCGCCACCGCCTTCGCGTCGCACTCAAGCGTTTGCGCTATGCACTGGAGTTCTTCGCCCCCTTGTTTCCCGGGCAAGAAATACAGGACTACCGCCTCGCCACCGCACGCCTGCAAGATCTGCTCGGGCAAGTCAATGATCTGGTCGCTGTCGCACAATTCACGAGAGAAGCACTGGCCGCTCACAAGGGAGAAGGCATTCGCAACTGGCTGGATGAAAAACACGGCCTGCTCATCAAGAAGATTGAAAAGCCCATAAACAATTTTCTCGGGCGGGAACCACCGTGGAAACACCGGTGAAACATACGGCAGCTACGATGCCCGATTCGCAATCGGAGACACGCATGGACCTCCTGCTCTGGCGCCACGCCGAAGCCGAAGACGGTACCCCTGACCTGAAACGCAAGCTCACCACGCGCGGAGAAAAACAGGCGCGACAAATGGCCGAATGGATCAAGCTGCACGCACCAAAAAACCTGCAGATTATCGCCAGTCCATCGGTACGCACGCAACAGACCGCAAAGGCACTTGAACTACCTTTCTCCACCGACAAACGCATCGGCCCGGAGGCCGGGGTCCCTGACCTGCTCGCCGCCATTGGCTGGCCACACGGCAATAACAAAGAACGCAACCCAGCCGTTCTGATCGTCGGCCACCAGCCCACACTCGGCCGCACTGCGGCGCTGCTGCTCGCAGGGCAGGAGGCGGACTGGGCAATCAAGAAAGGCGCGGTCTGGTGGTTTTCAAGCCGGATACGGCTTGGGCAAGCGCAGACGGTTTTGCGGGCAGTGCTGCCTGCCGACCTTTCCCAAAGATAACATCAGATTTTTCTGCACCCCATCTGATAGATTCAAGAAAGTTGGGTACTGCTCTAACTCACTCCCAATGGAGTACAAACACCATCACCTGGAAAGTTCGAAGCAAATATGACCGCGGAATGAGACTCCCCGTCAACAATAACGTTTTTCTGATAGACAACATCGTAACCAGCGCGCGACATCAAGTCCAATTGGGCAGTTGAGGCAGCAAATACATACACGATATCGGGACGGCACGCCGCGAGAAACTTTCCCAGCGCGCCACTGCCTAATGCGAGCGACTCAGCCCACAAATGAGTCCCTTCGTAAAGCCCTAAAGGCGACCTCACACCAGGCAGCGTACCGATCCGGTGATCTGACAATCCGGCCAGGTCGATAAACAAGACATGGGCTGGATCAAACTGCTTACGTAACGCACGGGGGAATATGCCCGCCTGATAGGATGCAATTTTAAGCGGCAAATGCCCACCCGCACTCGCGCGTTCAACAAGCGGGCCAAGCTGACTATCAAGCCAAGGCAAGAGAATTTCGCTATCCCTCCGATATGGCTTATTTGCAAAAACAAAAAAATGGGATATGCCTTGCTCAACTTCAAAGTCAGCAGAGGTTATCGTAGACCCCATGCGATACAGCCCCGCCCTCTCAACAACGCCCTCCGCCGTCACGCCAGTCAAAGCCACAATCAAAAACGAAGAAGCAACAATTCGCTTGATTGATACGTCCCAGCGCAGCAATTCCGGACGGATCAAAAATCTATCAACAGAAAGCGCAATGACGATCAATTTTAGCGGCAGTGTTCTCACTGCGAAACGGTGATAACTCATCCAGTCTCCACCGACAACCACGGTCGACGCATCAATCAAAACAATAATCAAACTACTCCATTCAAACACTCCCGGACAAGACCTGCCTTTATCCACAAGTGAATGCAGTAATCGTGCAATACCCAAAAACGCTAGCGGATAGGCCAAGGCTGAAAAAACGTGTAGCGGCGTCTCAGAATGAAATGAATATAGATACGCCAATCCATATTGAACTGACTCAAAAGACAGCGATGCCTTTGCATACGCAGGATTTGGCAACCACCCTTGGGTAAAGTAATACCGCAGGCAATGGAACAATCCCACAAAAACGCACGCGAATATCCCCGGTGCAAACCTGAAGCGCGCTGATTTCCCCTGTAGCGACATCGCAGCAAACAAGCAGACCAATGGCGCCCAAAGGGCATCAGCCCTTACCAACGACAGTGCTGATGCCAGCACTGCCAATATCACCGCGGAAAATGAATCAGATGCTTGAGAAAAGCACGCCAGGCAATAAACAAAGAGAAGCGCGGCAAGCCAGAACAGCCCAGACTCCAAGCCCCCCCATGCCCAGTAGTGCCACTGTGGAAAACAGCAAAGAACAAACACCCAGAATACAGCGTGACCACGCCCACACGCCCGATTCAAAATCTCAAAGAAAACCATCCCGGCAATAATCGCGGGAAACCAGGCAATCACTTTCCAGCAAACGAGTTCCAAACCATTTGGCGCAACGGCTGAAGCAAACCCAGCTAGCAGTGCTCCAAATACACTCGTTGAGATTTCCTGTGGCACACCATTGTGATTTAGAAACCAGGTGCCTTTGCCAACCGTTTCTCCAGCAAAAAGCATGATCCACATATCGTCATGCCCGGCCCCTGCGAACCCGAGAGAAGATGCAACAAACCCAATAAAAAGCAGAACGCGGCACAACATATCACCCCCGTTGCCCCGTCAAAACGTACTAACAAAAAAGACTCTCATCGGTAAGTTTCCTCGGAAACTGCGTTTTCGAAGTGTGGTGGATAACTGAGGTCGCTATTCAAGACCTGCGAGACCACTGAACTGCACCCAACACAATTAACGCGAGTAAAAAGCCACCAAGAACATCGAAAAAATAGTGCCACCCCAGTACCAGAACTGCTAAAAGCGAAGCCAGCCAGAAAAACATCGAAAACAGAAACATCATCAAAGACCGCTTTGAAAAATACAACATGACTGTTTCATGTGCCATGTGCAAACTCGGCATGCATGCAATAAAAGCGTAAGTCTCAATTCTCTCCAGACGTCCTTCAACGGCAGCATTCGTAGATTCACGAAGCAGGTTTTGAATGAACACCGTAAATTTTGCACTCTCTTCAAGATAAGTAAATTTTGACGGGTCGAAAAAGGCCGGGCCAAGCGCGGGGAAGGCATAGTATGACAATCCGCCAAGCAGATAACACAAGGACAGGGACGTTACGTATCGCCACTGCTCCGAACGATCCCCGCACGCGAATAAAAACAATGCGACAAGGGCCATATGATGGAAAAAAAGGTAGTAAATCCAATCACTAAACTTTACGGCTGATGGGTGCTGGCCGGACCATTCAGCAATCGATGAGTAAAGAGGCAAGCCAAAAATAAATTTCTCGCCGCCAATGATCCATTCGTCAAGAACAACCCCGCCTACAAACAATTGCGACTTGAAAATTGTGAACACGTAACTAACAAGAGCCAGAACCAATATTGTTAGTAGCAAACCACGAATTGTTGGCCATAGTTGCTGGCTCTTAAAAAAACTCACCACGATTAGGATGACGGCTGGTGCAACAACATAGTCCCACTGTGTGTACGAAGTCGAGCTAGCCGACAGAGCACCCCCCGCAGCCACCGAGATCAAAGCCAAACGAATCAGAGGTCCCGGAGGCTCGTCAGCTAGGATTGCAACAGGGGCGTTGCCAGAAATTTTTTGCAAAAAAAACAACGCGGCGACAAGCGCACCCAAAGCCGCCACCAGAAAATATCCATCGGTCATTGCCCTCCAGTAAAGAACAAGCGTACGATTCCAGCTATACTCGTGCGGCAGGCTGCTAAATACATGAATCATTACTGCAGCAACGAGCAGCAGAAAACCCAGCACAAATACAGCACGGGATTCAACAGGAACTGATTTTAAAAAACCGCGGAGCATTAATAGTCGTTCCTCAAAGAACCGCCATGTGAAACAAATCAGGATGATGGTCATACAGGCTATTGGCATGGCCCATCAAGAGCAACCGACATCCAATATATGAAGACGACAGGTCATCGCCTGGGGCATCCAAATAGATGAGCGTGGACGCACACACGAATACCAGGTAAGCGACAAACCTAGGCTGACAATCCATAGAAAAAAGTGTTTTAAGAGCGTGGCTGATCTGCATTTTTGGACTTTGGCGCCCTTCTCCTTGCAACTTCAAGCGAGAGGTTCATGGGGCATTGGAAAAATCAAATGAGAGAGTACCCATTTCCACTACATTTATTTCATGATGCACAGCACCCCTTGGCCGCTAACGCTATTTACGTCATTTCCAGTTTTCGCTTCTGCCTTCACAACACACTCGCGACGAATTTAATACCATGCCAGTCGATCCTCAGAACTCAGCAACGAACCACGATCGTTATCATTTTTTTCTCCTGTTTATTGCGTTATCTATAACAATCATTCCTTTCTGGTGTGTCTCGTTTCCACCGATAACTGACTTGCCGCAGCATCTCAGTCAAATTTTCTTACTCAACGAAGTATTGGCAGGAAATCGCCAGGATTTGTTCATCACACCCTGGTACTACGCAAACACACTGGTCTATCTGCCAATGTGGGCCATATGGCATTTCGTCGATCCAATTAACACTGCCCGCTTAACGATGAGTGCGCTTGCAGCTGCTTGGGTTGTCGCAACCTTCACTCTGGCTCGAGCGAGGAAACGACCCATCGCTAACTGGCTTATCGGCATACCGTTCACTTTCAATTTTCTATTTTCTTGGGGATTACTCAACTTCCTCTGCGGCTGGCCAATCTTTTGCATGTTCATCATTGCCGCGGATGCCCCCCTACCCAAAAAAAGATATTTCCTGCTTGTACTTATCGGGCTGCTTCTCTATTACGCTCATTCACTGTGGTTCCTGGCTGCCAACGTCTGGCTATTCATTTATCTTCTCGACCGCGATCGAAAAGTACGCATCAAAACATGGCTGACACTCGTACCCGCTTGGGTATTGGCGCTGGCCTGGTACCCGCAGCTTGCTGCCAACAGAAATGCCGTTGGCGCAATCACCGAATCAATATGGTCGCGGATGCCGTTTGATCGCTTTGATGCGGAGTACATCACTGATGCCGCCCTTGGCGCAATCCAGGGACCTCTTGAACTGAGTTTCATTACCGCTCTTCTGGTATGGATATCGGCAATCGTCGTAACGAAAAGAAAATCACTCCGCGACAACATTGACAAGCCGCTTTTTGTTGCAGCACTACTTTTTCTTCTTGCCTTCTGGTGCTTACCATCAAGTTACATGAATACGGTGTTCTTCAACTCTCGCTGGCTACCCTTTGGCCTCGTACTTCTGCTCTTAAGCTTACCAGCCCTCGGCTTTAGCAAGATAATACAGATTGGATGTGGACTGACTTTCCTGGCAACATTCTCTTTTGCGACTACTTTAGCTACGAAAAACTGGGATCGCGAGGAATTCGTCGGCTTTGCCAAAGCAATAGAACTCATCAAGCCATCTGATCGAGTGTTCGGCATGGATCTCTTTGGCAATGGCGTTTATCTCAAAGGGCGGCCTGGGCTTCAAGCCTTTGCTTGGGCTCAAGCATTGCGCGGTTGTGAAATAAATTTCAATTTCACTGAACATTTCTCGGGTGCAGTTCAGTACAGAAAAACACTCGCCCCAAGTCGGAGCCACGAGTTGAATTGGTCGCCGGCTCGCGCCACCACTAACGATCTACGTGAGTTTAACCTTGCCCTCATCAACGCACAACAGACAACCCACGACTTGATGACAAAACGCTATGACCTGCACCCTGTTGCAAAGTATCAACCAGTTGATACTGGTGTCAGCGCCTGGCGGCTTTATCACATCGGCATAAGATAGATCGATCTATTAGTGATACAAAAACTGGCTGAACGAATGCATTGCTGCCTTGCTTTTATTTACAAGCCCACGCCAAGGCACACTAATCTTATATCGCCGTATTGAAATTTCAGTTGATGATCGAGCGTTCGTAGTATGTTGTTGTAAGAGACGTCTGGCTCATTTTTTATGTGCTCGTAGCCAATACGGATAGCCGATCGTAGACTGTCGACGCAGCGACAGAAACCTTCTTTGACGACATCAGGATCGTCACCTGACCGGTTAGAACGTGCATCATTCATTTTTCGATAGGCTTGTTCAGTATCAACCAAAGAAAGCAGTGCCACCGCAGCGTAGTCACGCCTTAACCGCTGCGTAAGTCGCCTGGCATCTTCGTAACGACCAATTGGTAGAAGTTCAAAGACAATCTGATCCCGGATCGCATTATGGAACTCCGGCTGCAACTCGTATTCACGACTCAGAAGTGTCGAGCTATCGTCCCAGCCGGCAATCCGGAAATGCACAACTAACGCTGAAGACATAACAATGAACAGCATGAGGTGGCTGATTCTCACCGGATTGGCAAGTCGCCCAAACAGATCAACCAGAACCAAGGCCAATCCCGCCACCGATACAAAGACAAAACGCTCACTGGCCAAAGACCAAGTGCTGAATGGTATCAACTGCAGGTAAACGATCAGCGGAAAAAATGTCAGAACAACGCCAAGCGCCCACAACGAACGCCTTAACAGCAATGCAGCAAGCGAAACGACCAACAACAGTGCGGCGCCTGCTGAAACCAGCCAGTGCCAGTCACCGAATTGATACACATCGTAGTAGAACCGCAAGGGGTACGGAAAGAGCAAGATTCCGATCTGTGCGGTAAAAATTCTCGACGCCCGATCAAGCATCAAGAAGGGTCCGGGATGGTTCTCGATACGGATACCGGACGCCTCCCCCACCTTCAGGTGAATCAGGAATGCGGTAGCTACCAGAGTCCAGAACAGCGCCAGATAGCCAAGTTTTTTTAACCGACTGACTTCAGGCGAAGCGTTCCAGCCAACAACAAACAGCACCGTCACAAACAGGGCGCCGGTCATTGCTGAGGCCTTGCCGAAGCATGCCGCGAACAACAGTAGCGCAGCGAACATCACCTCACGAACAGGCCAGCCACGCCGCATTGCGCGCACGAGCACAGCCAGCGAGAGAAAAACTAGTGTGCCGGCGACCAGATCCTTGCGCGAGGCGATCCATGCCGCAACTTCGACATGTGCCGGATGGACAACAAACAGCAACGCACCACACAGGGAAAGCACGCTTGCGCGTGCGGTCCATGCAGGACGAAAAAGGAAAACAAGTTCGCGAAACAGCCAAAAAACGGCCAACCCGGACGCGGCATACCAGAGCAGATTGGTTACATGAAAACCGCTGGGCTCATCGCCATAGATACGAAAGTCTAGCCAATAGGTGAAATCACGCAGAGGCAAAAACTCCCAGGGGTTTTTCGGCTTTAGAAAAAGCTGGTACAAATCGCTCCACGGCGCCTCGCGCAGAAAGCGATTCATGTATGCCAGATAAATCTCGTCATCGGCAAACGTGTCGTGCAGCAACGTTGGCAAATACAGACAGCAGCTTAAAACCAGGAGAAGAAGCAGAATATTCTGCAGCTTCTGCCATTCACGCGCACACGCGTTCATGCATTACCATCCGGCGACGCCGCTATGGTCTTGAAGAATACGGTTCCCGGTGAAACCTTCGGATGCACGTCTTGCACGTTGCCACCACTGATCCTTGCTTTAATGATCACTGTACCCTGATCCGGCGCTATCCATTAGCCGTTCTCGTGCCGTCAAAGAAATGGCATCAGAATTTTTTGAATACTGAAATCACGGCGTTATCTGTAACCAAAGCGCGAGAAAAGCAGTTTTTGCGCACCTATCTACCGCAAACATCTGCCACACCGGCGCGTAACATAAACCAGAACCGATCAGATAATCGGTGCCCGAATACCAGTCAAACGGTCGTTCTGCATGCGTAAATAGACCCGTTCAAGACCCCGAACAAACGCCGGCATATCGAACAAAGGACTCTGCTTTTTCGCCTGCGCAAGCTTCGCTCGCATGTCGCGCAAACGCTGCGGATTCTGATACATTTCCAGCGCCAGATCATGGTACTGATCGATTGACACAGTCACCATTTCGTCGAGACCAGCAGCCCGCAAAAGGCTTGCGCCAACGCGCCCGGGGAAGGTCTCCCCGAGAAGTGCCACCATTGGCACACCAGCCCAAAGAGTGTCCACCCCCGACGAGTGTGAATTATAAGGAAAGGTATCAAGAGCGAGATCCGCTAACTGGATTCTTGCCAGATGCTCCTGTTTCGTAGCCACGAAGGGTGCAAAGAATATTCTGCCGGGATCAACACCACGAGCAGCTGCCTCTTTCCGCAAATTATCTTGCGCGGATTGTCCAGGCAGGCTTAGCCACAAACAACTATCCGGAGCTTCGCGCAACAACCTGCACCAAGTGTCAAAAACATAGGGATTGAATTTGTAACTGTTGTTAAACGAACAAAAAACAAATCCCGTGTCAGGCAACCCTGCATTACGCCTCGTCGGTGGCATACCGGGATCGATTGTCGTATCAACAGGAAGGTAGCAATCGGGTAGCTGCGCAAGCGTCTCTGCGTAAGCACCTTCGGCAATGAGAGGGGTCACTACCGGATCACCCAACAGGTAATCAGCCAGTTTTCCATGCCC
This sequence comes from Rhodocyclaceae bacterium, assembly GCA_044359525.1. Lineage (GTDB taxonomy): Bacteria > Pseudomonadota > Gammaproteobacteria > Burkholderiales > Rhodocyclaceae > CAJBIL01. Next base: position 23,124 of record JBIKLY010000039.1, read on the forward strand.
CATTGTTCCCGCATAGCCCAACCAATTCACCTGTATCGGTGCGCAACGAAGTGCCAGCGCCTCTGGCCGACCGTCCATTGTCCAACCGTTGAGGTCTATCAATATGTCGATGCAATCGTTGCGAATACGGTGAGCTGTTTCGCCAACGCTTGCTTCCGCAAGATCAGCAAAATGATCGAAGCTTTTTTCCAGACGTTGGCGTACGTCGCTATGGTCATCAAATCCAAAGGAATAGCCAAAAACCTCGAAATCATCCCGATTATGCAACTCGATAACTTCTGGAATAATGAGGCCCACTGGATGATTCTTAAAATCCGACGACAAATAGCCAATACGCAAGCGATTTTTCTCTTGTTGAGAGACTCCCCTGATTGGCCACTCAGGATCTGAGGCGTTGAGCACACTCAAGGGGATATTGCGCTTTACATATTGCCCCGCGACCTGCTTTTGCTCTTCAGGACTTACCTCCGGGTAAGCCAACAAAACAAATGGGTGCTCGCATAGGGATTGGAAGTCTGCTGTCAGCGACCTAAGCAGAGTAAATCTCTCTTCAAGATCCTGCCAATCACATTTTTTCAAACTGGCAGAGATCAATTGAGAAAGAAAAGCTGCGTTATTCTTATCCCCCTTCCACAACTCATTAACACATGTCCACGCTTCGTCAACACGATTGCTGCAAAGCAAAGTTCCAGACAACTCCTTGACAGCCTCTACGTAGTCGCCAGGGTGATACTCAATTGCCTTCAAGAAATACGGAACTGCTTCATTCCACCGGTGCATTCTGGACAATGCCGTACCGAAATTTTTCAGAACTTCGGGATCATCGTGCTTAATCTCAAGTGAACGGGTAAAACTGGTGATTGATTCGCGCCAACGCATCAATGACGACAAAATGATACCGAGGTTGTTGAGCAACTCCGGGTCATTCGGATTGCGCTCCAGAGAGTGCTTGACTATCGGCAGAGCCTCGTCGTAACGCCCCATCCCGCTCAAGGAAAAACCAAGTGCTTTGAGCGCCAGTGGATTCTGTGGCCGATTTGCGAGAATGCGTCTGGCTGCCACCTCAACCTCAGGAAACCGCAGGGCATCAACCAGGCGCATCAAGGAGATCGACTCCGCATCAAGCAAAATGCGCTTCGTTCCCGAGACGGGTTTCAGTGATTTTTTATGTAGATGCTTCATTCTGGTGACGGCACTTCCACAACCAGGTTTAGCGATATTGGAATACCGTCAATCATCATGTCGCTCGGATCATTAAACAATCCAAATGATGGAACCTGTTCAACACTGGCAAAACCAGCCTGCGCCAGATAATCAACCATAAAATCCAAAGAAAAACCCATCAGGTTAAAGTCGAACTCATTCGTTTGTCCGCCAAAAAGCACTCGCATAAGTTGAAATTTATCCATCTTTTCAACCCGTGGATTAGCGTATAGCCACGCCAGAACATCCATATCCGGCACGGAAATATAGAGTTTCCCGCCCGGCTGCATTATGCGACGAACCTCTTTAAGCCAATTCAGAATCTCGGTCAGTCCCAAGTGCTGCAGATGATGTGAACAGTATATTTCGCTGTAGGTTTCGTTTGAAAACCGACTTAAGTTTCGCATATCACCATCAAAATCAACATCAGCGCACGGGATAGCATCAAATAGACACCACCCATCTACACGCCCCTGACCACCGATTCGCAAGCGCGCAGGCAGTTTCGAATCTTCAGGCAACGCATCTGCCAAATCCAGCGCCTGAGCGCTGCAATAGTGCTCCCACATTTCTCGAAATGCCTGCCCAAGATTCTGGCCCATTGCATTTGCGTTAAACAAAACGCTGGACGACAAACGCTCGCGCATCCCGCCCCGAAGTACCGCCAGGCGCTCGAAGTCACAGGCCAGTCGACGTGCAATCTCAACAAATTGTTCAGTATTTTCGCCAACCAGTTCAGGAAGGCCTGCATTGGACAGAATACTCACTCCGACTCGAGATGCATGCCGGTCACCAGACAGCGTAACGACTGGAACCCCCATCCACAACGCCTCGCACGTCGTTGTCGTACCGTGATAAGGATAGCTATCGAGCGCTATGTCAACGTCACGATACGATTCCAGATGCTTCTCAAACGAATCAACTGCAACCTGAATCAACAAACGCTGTTCGGCAATGCCTCGGCACGTAAATTGATCACGTAGTGACTGCTGCTCTGCTGGATCAGTCAACCCAGAAAGCGTTTTAATCAACAGGCGAGAGTCCGGCACAGCATCCAGGACACGGCACCAGAGATCGAGGCACTCCTCCCCCAGCTTGACCCGGCTATTAAACGATCCGAAAGTAATGCATCTGTTGGACAGACACGGTGTTGGCACGACCTCCGGCGCTGAGACAGGTGGGGAGTAGCAAAGAAAGCAGCCGGGCAAACGCCACAATTTTTCGGTATAGAAACTGTCCGCATCGCCTTCCGGATCGGCATACGAATCGGTGAGTCGATAGTCGATCGTATCGATTCCGGTTGTATTTGGATAACCGATCCACGTCAGCTGAACGGGTGCCGGTTTATAGCCAAAAACAGCGAGCCGGTTGTGGCTGGTATGCCCTGACAGATCAAGCAGAATATCAATTTTGTCCGCGCGAATTTCATCAACGACGGTCAAGTCATCTTTACGATAGATACTTCGCCACTGATAAAAAAACGGCTTCAAGCATTCTGACCGATCATCTTCTTTTGAATAATTAAAATACGCGAATAATTGAAAACCCTGCGCAACAAGCTCAGGAAGAACGCGTTCAACAAAATAACTTACCGCATGATGGCGCATATCGCCGGAGACAATACCGATACGCAGGCATCGCGCATGGGCACGATGACTGGCGTTGACTGCAATGCCAACTGTCGCGCACTGATCCCGAATCACCTGACCATACGACTGGTGCAACTGGAAAACTTCAACGCGATCTTTACTTGAATAATTCGACACCAACAGAATATTATGCCACGCCGAAACGTTCGGACGATCACACGCCAGGGCTTTACGAAAAGACTGCTCCGCGGCAACGTGCCGCCCTATGCTGTAAAAACAAATGCCCAACGTGTTCCAGCCAGCGGAGGAAGAATCATTCAAGCGCGTTGCAATTTCAAGCTCGCCAATAGCCTCTTGTACCCGCCCCATACATTTCAAGAGATGACCAAGTCCGGCTCGGGCAAGTGCGGAGTTGGGATCAATCGATACGGCGCGCCGCAGAAAATATAAGGCCTCTTGACGTCTGGGCGTGTCGACCAACAGGTTGCCTAGATTGATGTGCGGCTCACAGTAGTCTGGCTGCTCAGCGAGAGCAACCCGATATAGCGCTTCAGCCTCATCAAACTGACCACGATCGGCTAAAAGAATAGCGAGATTATTTGCCGCCTGAGGGTAAGCGCGCCACAACGCCAGAGCCTGCCGATAGTATCCCTCCGCCTCGGAAGGGCTGTCCCGACGGCAAGCGGCAACACCGAGCTTGAAATAGGCTTTTGGCGCCTCCGGATGGGTCTCGACGACCTGCTGATAGATCCGGACAGCATCATCCACTGCGCCAGCATCGCAAAACGCATCACCCTGCTTGAGAAGTGAATCTACGCTAGTTCCGTTTTCTGTCATAAATCACTCGGGAGAAATCTTTTATTAATGGCAATGGAAATGCGGCACTACTGCTGACCAACGGCACGCAAGAAGGCGGCCTCCAAAGAAAGTGTTGGACGAACTTCAAGGACTGTGTGGCCGGCATCTTGCAGCAGATTAAGGCACGCCCAAAGCTCCGATCGTGGCACTTCGCCAATCCACCGCCCGGAAAAATCTTCGCGCATCGGCCCAACCGCTACGTCGCCAAAAGTGCGCACGAGAACCATTTCCTGGTCACCCGCCAATTCTGATGGAGAGCGGACCGCCCGCAGCAAGCCGTCATGAATCAAACCGAAACGATCTGCCAGCCTTTCAACGTCATGCAATACGTGGGAGGTGAAAAACATGGTGCCGCCACCGCGCTTATACTCGGAAAGAATTTCAACGACATCCCGCCGGCCGATTGGATCGAGGCCAGAGAGAGGCTCATCAAGAATCAACAGCCGTGGATTGATGCACAATGCCTGCGCAATTGCTACGCGCTGCATCATCCCTTTAGAAAATGACCTTATCGACTTCCCTGCGACATGCCCCAAATTGAGGCGGTCCAGCCACTCTCCACAACGTGACTGAAGTGCATCACCCTGGACGCGATGCATGCGCATACTCATCATGAGCGTTTCGAGCGGCGTCAGATAATCGTATAGATAGGGATTTTCCGGCACATAACCCAGCCCCAGGCGAGCACGCGGATCCTCTACCGGAACATCGAATATCTTTGCCGTACCACTTGAGGCGCCAAGCAATCCCATCAGGATTTTTATCGTTGTGCTCTTGCCCGCCCCGTTCGCCCCAATAAAACCAAACGCTTCGCCCGGTTGAACCATCAGGGAAACACCGCGCAAGGCAACAAGAGGAGGAGACGCCCAGTTTTTTTTATATGTTTTCTCGAGTTTTTCAACCGTAATAGCAGGAATCATTTTGGCGCCTGAGGGGGAGTTGTATTCAACATCGGCCAACCGGAAGCATCAAGACTATAGCCAAAACCCAAGGGGTCTAGAGGAAGCTTATCAATTAATCCTCTAGTGACGAGATCAGTCAGTTTTTCAGGGTTTTTTCCGTAACGATCGCGGTGTAAATTAGCGGCATCTCGGAGCGCGGCCAATTCACGCAAGCGCGCTGCCCGGATATTCAGATAGCGGCGAAAAGCCCCGGGAGGCGAAGTAGCCGCCATTGCCTCAACCATCCCGGCTGCATTGTTTGTGTCATACCCTTTCTCAATCCAGATCGCAGCCAAATTCTGTAGCGCCCACTGGTCCGTCGGATCCACAACTCGCGGCACGGCAACAAGGAGCCACTGCGCGCCAGCCGCTGGATCACGGTAGAAATGATAGTAATGAAAACCGTAATAGAACAAGGGGAGCCAGTCCGATTTTCGCGCATCAGCCGCCCTGCGCACAACATACTGCGCAGAGTCGAGTTGCCCATTCCAAGGCAAAATTGCCGCCGCAATATAATAGTTATCCTCGTGCGCCGGGTTAAGCCACGAAATATCCTGCTGCAAACGACCCATGACCGCAAAATGTTCGGCGCTCACCCCCTCCGTCGCTGATACCAGCACACGAAAGCCCGATAAATTAGCGGCCAGATAACGATCGCCGCCGGCCAGCAAAACCTGTGCAAAACGCGGTAGCGACACCAACAGCTCCGGATTGGTGGCTAAGCGCGAAACCTTTGACAGCTGTTGTTGCGCAACGCCATAAACAGAAACTGACAATAGCGCGACGACAAGAACCGCTGCCGCCCCCCTTGGCAAGTACATTTCAGGAGAACTCCCGGCGCGAAAAGGAAAATACCGCACAAGCGAGCAACAATACGATATAAGCAACTGCCATCACAACCGACCAGCCAATTACCTCCATCACGGGAGCCTGCTGATACATCGGCCAACCTCGCCAATCGAGTCGCGACAGATCAGGCAGCAGCCACTTGATCAAAGAAACCATCGGGCCGAATTTTTCCAGCAAATCACTGTCCCCGTCAGCGCCGCTTGCCAGATACTCAACGGTCGCACCGAGCGCCTTCCCCGCCACTGCAAAAGCAACACCCAGAGCAAGTGGCAAAATTGAAACGGTTGACAACGACGCTATGCACAAGGCAAATGCAGCAACCACCGTAGCATCCAGTACCAGTCCGGCAATAGTGCTCCAGTAGGGCGTGCCAAGCAAGACCGGAAAATCCTGGACATAAGCGCCGCCAGCCATGGTAACCGCCAGCAATAGCAGCAGGCCAAGAATAACTGCCGCAAGCGTCGACAGAATCAGGATGGCGAAGAAACGCCCGGCAAGAAACTCTCCACGCGAGACCGGATAGGCTAAAGAAAAGAGAATGGTCCGGCGATCAATTTCCCGGGCAACCAACTCCTGGACCCAGAAAAGATTGAGCAAAACCAGGGAAAAACGAATTCCAGACAATCCGACATCCAAGGCGACCGTTCTCGGCTGCCGCGGTGAAAAAAATCCCGACAGATACGCAACACCGATCATCACTACGCCGAGAATAAAAACAGCGTAGAAGCTTCTCCCCCGCAAGCCCGAACGCAGACCGGAAACGATAAACGCTTGCATCACACCACGCCAACGAGAATAAAAAAAGAGCGCGCCTTACGACGCACCCAATTTTTTTAAAAACGGCAAAAAATGCTAGGAAGAAGCTGCAGCCTGTTGAGCCGCAGCCGCATCGGAGGCAACACATGCGGTGGAGGAGGCACAAATGGTACCCGAAACCGCTCCGCCTACCGACGAACCGCCAAATCTGCTCTTCCCCTTAGCCGAAGCAGCCCCCACGCGATAAACTGTAGAAGACAGATCATCACCGATCAAAAATACGTTTGTCGAGCATTTTGGCGTAAATGCTTGCTGAACAAAACCAGTTGCCACAACCGATGCAGCGGCCCCGGTAGTAGCCCCGCCACCCGAACAAAACGTTTGCGTAGCAGCTTGCACAGACACCGATGTCACCGCCGCAACAGCCAACACAGAACCAAGAATAATCTTTTTCATACAATATCTCCAATCAAAATGTCGTGGATTACTGTGTCGAATTGGCGAGAGCCGAGGTGAGCAGGTTACGCGCATCTGATTGCGCAGCCTTATCTTCACCCTTTTTCGTGTAATCGGTGAACTGCGGAATGGCAATCGCTGCCAGGATACCGATGATCGCCACAACGATCATCAACTCGATCAGCGTAAAGCCTTT
>JBIKLY010000107.1:0-8636 GCA_044359525.1 Rhodocyclaceae bacterium
GCCCTACACCTGGCTGAGCGAACACACCAAGCGCGAAGAATGGATCGGCGCCTTCAAGAAAGATGGCGAAAATTTCACCACGCTCGACGGCCTGAAAGCCATCCTCGGCGCGCATTTCCGCCTGCTGAACGAACCACAATCCGTGCCGTTCGTGATTCGCGAAACGAAGCGGAAGTTTCAGCACACTGTTTCGGAAGTGACAATCTGGGAGCGGGTGCGCTGACGGATCGTGGATTCAGCCTGCAGCTTGCTTGCAACCGGGTGTACAACCTTTGTCGAAATTCTCATATATCATCAGGCAGGTGCCGGCCATGAGCCGACGCTCAGGATTTTTCTCCATTGCAGCCGTTCAACCCGGGCTTTTCTCCATAGCGGCCATTCAATCGGAGCAACCAATTTTTTCCGACTGAACTTCGGCATAAGCAACACTCAGAGGCAGAAATATCACCCCAGGCAATTACCAGACGTTGCCGGCTCGTGGGAATGTTGCTCCATAGCCGAAGTCTATTTCCCGATTTTCTCCCAAGTGGTCGTTGTCCCGAGTTTGCCGCGCATTTCAGGATGACGATCGGCAGCGCAGTGATATGGCCTGGGGATGCAATCTGATGTCCGCCATTCAATAAAACGAACGCGAGACGCTGGGCAGGCGTAGGGCGTACCATGCGAAGAAGCCGCAACCTTCGGGCTTCTCGCACCGGCCGCGAACCGGGGCCATACTGATGACCACCGTAATCCCGACGCCAGGCTGACACCCAAGGACGCTGATGAGGACTGACCAGCAAGTCGTGCAGCAAAAACGCCACGCGGCCGCTCCGCCTTCTGTCGGCAATCTGAACCGCAGCGCCGGAATTCTGGCGGCCTTGTTGCTCGTCTATGCGGGGGCCATTTCCTGGTATTCCTGGACGAGTCAGATGGCCCAGTCGGTCAATGAGCTGACCACCATTGCGACTCTGGAAGCCAGAGCGATCGACAGCTACTTCGGGCATCTGGAAAGCGACCTGAAAGACCTCGGCGAAAACCTGGCCAGAAAGGGTGAGCACATTGATCTCGAACAAGCCTATGTGCAGGTCAGAAGGTTCAAGGAGCTTCATCCCGAGCTGTTCAACGTCACGCTCATTCAAGCGAATGGAGACGTGCTGCTGACGGCGAAGAACCCGCCCGGCACCACGCGCGCATCGCTCGCCAAGGAAATTTCCTTCCTTAATTTCATCGAAGAACTGAAACAGGGCAACCATTCGGGAATCGGGCAACCCTTGCTCGGCCTCGTAAGCAAGGCGGTGATTGTTCCTGTCCGCTATGCCATCAACGATCGCCAGGGCAATTTGCACTACGTCGTCAGCGCCAATTTGCTCCACGAACATCTGCGCTCGTTCTGGATGGATGCCCCCATCACGGGAAAGGCGGCGATCGGGCTCATGCGTGACAACGGCTTCCTGTTGAGCCGCTACCCCATTCCTGTCAATCAGCCGCTGGATCAAATCTATGGCAAGCCGAGAACCGGTGCGTTGATAAATCACCTCCAGCAGCAGGGATTTCCCGTGAGCGGGCATGTGCAAGGACCGAGCAGTCTGGATGGCCCGGACTTCCTGACCGCGTTTCAACGTTTGCCGAACGCCCCCGTGACCCTGTTCGTCGCCATGCCCATGTCGGAGATACGCGGGCTATGGTTGAAAGCGGTCAGTGGAACCTATTTTGCGCTGTTGTTCCTGCTGCTCGGCGGATTTACTGCCTACCGCTATGCCTTGCGCCGCCAGTATGCGGAAAATCTGGAGCAGCAGCGGTTGGACGAAATTCGTCGCGAAGCCGATCAACGCTTTCGCGCCATTCTGAACTCCATCACCTCGCAAGTCGCCGTGCTCGATCGTGATGGCGTCATCGTGGCGCTCAATGACGCCTGGCAGCGCTTCGCACTGGAAAACGGTACCCCGCCAGGCAAACCGCCGGAAAACACTCAGGTCGGGAGCAACTATCTGGACATTTGCCAGGCAAGCCAGGGCGACTCCACGGAAGGCGCCATCGAAGCGTGCAACGGCATTCTGGCGGTACTGGAAGACCGTTTGCCGGCCTTCAGCCTGGAATACCCTTGTCATTCCCCCGCCGAGCAGCGCTGGTTCACCCTGTCCGTGACGCCGCTGCTTATGGAGAGTCGTGGCGTAGTCATCGTCCATACCAACATCACCGAGCGCAAGCAGTTCGAGCTTGCGCTGGCCTCTTCCCAGGAGCGCCTGCGCAACATTTTTTCTGTCATGGCGGAAGGCTTTGTCTTGCAAGACAGGAGCGGCGAAGTCATCGACGCCAATCCGGCCGCTGAGGAAATACTCGGCCTGACGCGGGACGAGATTCTCGGACGAGCATCCGCCGATCCACGCTGGCGCGCAGTTTTCGAAGACGGTACGCCCTTTCCCGGCGACCAGCATCCGGCGATGGTCACACTGCGGACGGGCCGCCCGCTGCGCAATCAGGTCATGGGCATTCATGCGCCAGCCGGTGGCTTGCGCTGGATCAGCATCAATTCAACACCGATTTTTACACCTGGCAGCGATATGCCGGATGCGACGATTGCAACTTTCATTGACATCACGGCGCGCCATGAGGCGCTCGCCGCATTGCACGAGAATGAGGAACGATTCCGTCAGGCATTCGACCAGTCGCCGATCGGCATGCTGCTGTGCCAGTTGGATGGCCATGTATTCAAGGCCAATGCTGCCTTTTACCGGATGTCCGGCTACAACGATGACGAGATCATCGGCCATCGCCTTGGCGATCTGGCGCCGCAGGTTTCCACCGCAGATGAGGAGATTGCGTTGTTTGCAAGGATTTCGCGCGGAGAGATTGCCGACTTTTCTGTTCAGCAGGAACAGGTGCACAAGGACGGCCATGTCTATGTCGTACAGAGTTCCGTATCGCTGGTGCGCAGCAGTGCCAACGCCCCGCTTTATTGCCTTGCCCATGTGGAAGACCTGACTGAACGCCAGCGGCACCAGTTTGAGGCGCTGGCCAAACAAGCACTGGGCGTGCAGGAGGAGGAGCGAACCCGTCTCTCGCGAGAGCTTCATGATGACGTCGGCCAAACTTTGACCGCGCTCAAGTTGATGCTTCGGCGTGTGCAGCAAAACTGCAATCACGGGCAGGCCACCGAGTGCCTGCGACAAGCCACCGAGGCAACCGAGCACCTGATGGCCGATGTGCGCGCCATTGCCTACCGTCTGCGTCCTTCCCAGCTTGACGATCTGGGCTTGATGTCGTCGCTGCGCTGGCACCTGGACAAGGTCGCCCGACCGGCAGGGCTGGAAGTGGTTCTAAGCGGCAATCTGGGCAATGAGCGTTTGCCCGAAGCGCTTGAACTGTGCTGCTTCCGGGTGGTTCAGGAAGCGTTGACCAATGTGCTCAAGCATGCCCGCGCGAGCAGGCTGGAGGTCAGTCTTAACCGTCTGGACAACCGGATCTTGCTGACCCTGCGAGACGACGGCGTCGGCTTCGATGTCACCCGGCATTACCTCGTGCCGGACAATTCGCGCTCGCTGGGTTTGATCGGCATGCGAGAACGCGTGGCAGCAGCAGGCGGCCGCCTGCAAGTCAAATCGTCGCCCGGGCAGGGCGCCGAAATCCGCGTATCTTTTTCTATGCCATGAGCCAATCCATACCCACAAGAGTCGTGCTGGTCGATGACCATCACCTTGTCCGCGCCGGGATAAGCGCCTTGTTGCGCGAGTTACCGGAGGTCGACGTTGTCGGTGAGGGGGCTGATGGCGAAACGGCAATCCGTCTGGCGCTGGAGCTGATACCGGATGTGCTCTTTCTCGATCTGGTCATGCCCGGCATGTCCGGGCTTGTTGCGCTGGAGCGGATCATCGGGCAGCAACCCGACGTGAAAATAATCATCCTGTCGATGCACAGCAGTGAAGAACACGTGGTGCGCGCACTGCAGTTGGGCGCCGCCGGCTACCTGCTGAAAGATGTCGCGCCCGAAGAGCTGGCGTTGGCGCTAAAGGCCGTGATGAACGGCGATACGTGGTTGTCCTCGGCAATTTCGAGGACGGCGATCGCCGGGTACGTTGACCGAACAGCACATGAATCGCCGCTCGACACCCTCACTGCGCGTCAGCATCAGGTGCTAAGACTGCTCGCCGAAGGGCACAGCAGCAAAAATATCGCTGTTCAACTCGAACTCAGCGTGAAAACGATAGAAACCTTCCGCGCGCAAATCATGGATCGCCTGTCGATTCATGATGTGGCGGGATTGGTGCGTTACGCGATACGCCAAGGCATCGTACCCCTGTAGCCTGCATCGAAAATTGACTGCTTACGTAGGACAAAGGCGTGCGCTGACCCACTCCAGGCGTAACTCATCTGCAAAGAGATTTATCTGCGCCAGACGTGTTGGTTATCAACGGCAGATGCAGCGCTAGATTTGATTGAAAAAGGCGTTGGCATGGCGGCTGCGCGCCTCCATCCGGCCAAACAGGGAGCGTGCGCTGTCGTCCCAGGTGAGTCCAAGCGCATTGCAAGCAGCAGTGGAGATTGACGTAACGCGGTTTTCCTCTCGGCTGGTCAGGTCGAGCGCATTGCTCAGCACTTCGGCGACATGCACCAGGGGCACCAGTGGTTCAGTCAGCACCGCATCGGGTGCGTGATGGTGGTGTATCGCCGCGCCAATGTTCTCCGGCAAAGACCAGTGTGCGGCCAGCCATGCGCCGATGGTTGAATGGTCCACACCGAAGTGTTCACGTTCAGCCTCCTCGATACTGATGTTGTGCGTCAGTGCCTGACTCCAGATGGTGCGAAAGGCTTCCGCGCTGAAACGGTACAGCCAGATCTGGCCGATATCGTGCAGCAAGCCGGCGATCAGCGCGGACGAAGTAGATACCGGAACGGGTGTGTGCAGCGCCAACTCCTCACAGCACACGCCGGCGGCAATACTATGTTGCCAATACGTGGGCGCTATTTCAGGCGGAGTGAAGTCATCGACAAACCCGGAAATGCCGCAGACGATCGCCAATTGGCGAACGCGATTCATGCCGAGCAGCGAAGTGGCGGTATAGATATCCTCAACCGGCGACTGGCGCCGTGTCTGCATGGATGCCATGTTGGCGAGCGAGAGGACTCGTGCGGCGATCACCGGATCGTGCCCGATGTGGTCCGTCAGCGTTCTGGTGTTGGCTTCCGGATCATCAATCGTATCGAGAATCAGGGAGATGATGCGTGGAAACCCGGGTAGCTTGCTGCTGCCTTCGACGACCTCGTCTCTGGTGATCATGTGCGTTGTCATCATGCGCTCCGGTATCGCAGCACCTGGTCAAACAGGGCCGCCATGGTGGGGTCGTCCAGCTCGGCCCCGGCGAAGATCTCCATCACCCGATGCGCCGCCTGTGCGGCATCAACAGCGACTTGTTCATCCGAACGGGGGTCGGGTTCGGCAATAAAGATGAACTCCGCGTGATGCGCAGCGAGTTGGTGCAGGTTGTCACTGGTCAGTGTGTGCCCGGCGGGCAGAGAAAATCGCAACTGCCCACGTGCGGCGGCATTGACAGGTTCGCCCAGGACCATGCCGGCTTCGGCTTCTACGATAGGGATGTAATGGGGGCGGGTTCTCATGTCGGGTCTCCGGAGTTTTGCCCTGTCATCGGGGCGACGTTTGCGGTGGGGCGGCGGGCTCGATTTTGCGGGTGTCCAGTTTTTCATTGATGATGTTCGACATCACCTCTGTCTGATCCAGTAACGTGGCCGTCAGGTCCCGACGGGTTTCATCATCATAGTCCTGAGTCAACAGCAACTCGGTAAAACCGTAAATGCTCGCAAGCGGTTCGCGCAGCGCCTCGGCGAGACCTGACATCCGTTGGTCGTGTTCCGTGTGTACAGAGGACTCGCGAAAATAATGGATGGCGCGCAAGTCACCAGCAGTCTCTACCCGCTGCCGCTCGATACCCGACGAATCAAGTCGTGCGACGAAATCGGCTTCCCCCATGCCGAGTACGTCAGCGGTGGCGAGGCCTGTAAAGCGCGTAAATGCCGGATTGATGGCGCATACGTTACCGTCGCCACCGACCGCAGCAATGCCCCAGGGGCAGTACGCCAACTCGGTTCGAAGTTCGCCGGGTATTGGCAGGTCATTTACTGTGTTCATGGATTGGATCTCATAGTCATCCGGCGACCGCTTTGGTCGCGGGCAAAAGTGCCGTGGCTAGATGGCGCGCCAGCGCCAACGGGCTGAATGGTTTGACAAAATAGGCGTCGGCGCCGAGCGCCCGACCAAGCTCCTGGTCTGAAACCTGACCACGAGCTGTGACAAGTACAACGTGGATGCCGGCAAGCGAAGCATCACGCTTGATCCTCTCGCACAGCTGAAAGCCGTTCATTGCACCGGGCATCATTACGTCAAGCACAACCCCGTCCGGGCGATCGGCCATCAGTCGCTCAAGAGCCGTATCAGCATCACCTGCTTCCTGCAGCGAAAAATTGTCGCGCAGCGCAAGGTGAATCATCTTACGGACGTTGGGCTGGTCGTCGACGATCAGTATTTTTTTCATGGTGATTCTCCGTGGGCAGGAGTTACGTCACCTTCAACGCCCGGGTCACGAAAGCGTTCGGCAATTTCATAGAACTCATGGCTCACGGCAATGAAGGCATCGACAATGTCGGGATCAAAGTGCGAGCCACGTCCTTCAACAATGATCCTGCTGGCTTCATCGTGCGACATCGGTCGCTTGTAAGCGCGCCGGCTGACCAGTGCATCGTACACATCGGCAACCGCCATCAACCGAGCCGAGCCGGGGATCTGATCACCGGCAACTCCTTGCGGGTAGCCGCTGCCGTCCCATTTTTCCTGATGCCCGTAGGCGATCTCCTTGGCAAATTCAAGAAAGGGAGCGCTGCGTCCCATCTGGGCCTCTGCACGTTCAATGGCCTCTTTGCCTAGCGCGGCATGGGTCTTCATCACCTCAAACTCTTCCGCCGTCAAGCGCCCGGGTTTTAGGAGGATCTGGTCGGGGATGCCGACCTTGCCAATATCGTGCAAGGGCGTCGATTTATAGATGAGTTCGATGTTGGTACGTGTCAGCAGTAGCGAGAACCGCGGATGTCGCTGCAGGTGCGTGGCTAATGCGCGGATATAGTTCTGCGTACGGCGCAGGTGGTTTCCGGTCTCGTTGTCGCGCGTTTCAGCCAACGAGGCCAGTGCGAGGATGGTCACGTCCTGAATGAATTCAACTTCCTTTGCCCGCTTGCTGACCTCGGTAACCAGAAAGACGTTCTTGTCCTTGATAAAGTCGGCAGAACGTTTCACGCTGAGCTGTGTTTTTACCCGTGCGCGCAGGATCGGGCCGCTGATCGGCTTGGCGATATAGTCGACGGCGCCGAGCGCGAATCCGCTCGCTTCGTCAGCCTCGTTATTCATCGCCGTGAGAAAAATCACCGGGATGTCACGCGTGGCCCTGTCTGCCTTGAGTCGACGGCAAACTTCATGCCCGCTCAGGTCGGGCATCATGATATCAAGCAGTATGATGTCCGGTTTTGGCTCACTCACCGCCAGACGCAGTCCCTTTTCACCACCGTTGGCAGCCTTGAGGCGGTAGTCGTCCTTCAGCAACTGGTTCACGATACCGAGAATTTCCGGGCTGTCGTCGATAACCAGAACGGTATCGGGTCTTTCTCCCGGATTTGTCATATTGAGTTGTGTCATGCAATCAGCTCCTTGCTGCGGGCTTCTTTGAGCAGGCGCAAGGCGTCGTCAAGATCGCAAGCCTGTACTGCCGCCTCGATTTCGGTCAAGCGCGCTGCGGGAAGAATGCCTTGTAATCCACCGAAATTCCGGTCGATCCAGGCCATGGCTTCGGGGTTGCTGTCGCTGAGCAGACGCTCCAGTTCATCCATCGCCGCGACACCGGCAGTGGCATCGGGAACTGCGGCGGCGGGTTGTGCCGGTATTCTGGTGCGCAAGGCGGCGATCAGTTCGCGTAATTGCGCATCAATCACACCGATGCGCGCATCCATTCCGGCGCGCGGCAAGCGCTCAGGCAGTTCCTTTTCCAGTGCGGCGGCCTCCGCCGTCAGGAAGGTGGCGCCGATGCTGCCAGCTACGCCTTTCAACGTATGTGCATGGCGCTGCGCGCTTTCCCAGTCGCCGGCGTCGAGCGCCACACGCATGGTTTCCGTCACGTTTTCCTGCTGCCTGACGAATTTGCGCAGGGTAGCGAAATAGAGCTCGGTGCTGCCCAGCATGCGCCGCACTGCCGGCCCGGAGTCGATCCCGGCAATGCCAAGATCGAAAGTCGGCATCGGTGGCCCGGCGTCGGGGTTGGCGGTCATAAGAGGCGTCGGGGGAACGACACGCAGGGGAGGTATCCATTTCAGCAACGTATGCCAGAGCAGGTCCGGCTCGATTGGCTTGATGATGAAATCGTTCATTCCCGAATCAAGGCAACGTTGGCGATCAACGGGTTGTGCATTAGCGGTCATCGCCACCACCGGCAGTTTTGCAAAACGAGGCGTCCGGCGTAATTCATGCGTGGCGGCGATGCCATCCATCACCGGCATTTGCATATCCATCAGCACCAGGGCGTAGTCATGCGCCTGCAGGCGTTTCAACGCAACACGCCCGTTTTCGGCAAGATCAACGTCGAACCGGGCATTGCGCAAGA
>JBIKLY010000108.1:0-8629 GCA_044359525.1 Rhodocyclaceae bacterium
ACTGGAGCTCACCGAGAGCCTGCTGCTTGATGATGTTGAGGACATCATCGCCAAGATGATTGCCCTCAAGGAAAATGGTGTTTGCTTCTCGCTGGATGACTTCGGTACGGGCTATTCGTCACTTTCCTACCTCAAACGTTTGCCACTCGACCAGCTCAAGATCGATCAGTCGTTTGTGCGGGATGTGTTGACCGATCCCGATGATGCCGCCATTGCCCGCACCATCGTCGCACTGGCGCACAGTCTGGGCATGACGGTCATCGCCGAGGGCGTTGAAACCGAGGAACAACTTCTCTTTCTTGCTAGTCACGGTTGCCATGCCTATCAAGGCTACCTGTTCAGCCGTCCCTTGCCGCTGGCGGATTTCGATAGGTTTATCCGGCGCGACCGCTGAGTGTTGACGAGGTGCCGGTTGTTCATGGCTCGACCGGCTTTTTCGGTGGCAGGAAAAAGTCTCTCGGGTGTTGCAGCAGGTGATGCAGCACGGCGCTGGCGATCAGCCGCCACTGGGCTTCCGGGATCTGCCGCGCGCGTAGGGCGACATTGAGCGCGAGAGCGAAGCTGACGGTGAGGTTGACGACACCGATGACGGCAACGCCCACTGCCGCCCAGACGAAGAGCCAGATATCCGGTGCGAAATTCAGCCCGACGTAGGCGATGCCGAGAAAGGCGGAAGAAAAAGCGACGTGCCGGATGTCGATTGGCAGACCAAAAAGCGTGCCGAAAATTGTTACGCCGCCGAGCAGGAAGCCAAAGAATAAATTGCCGGCAAGTGAGCCGAGATTGTTGCCAACATAGGTTGAAACGCGGCGCATGCGTGTCTCGCCGAACAGGCGTTTCGGCCAGCTGAGTTGCAGGATGCGTTCTGGGACACGGTTGTAGGCGGCGTAGTTGTCGTAGTAGCCGCTGATCAGGCCGGACAGGAAAAGGCAGACGCCGGCAATTGCGGCATAGAACACGGCGCCACTGTGAATCAGGCTTTGTTCTTCGGCCAGATGAATCGCTTTATCCGGGCTGACGAAATGCTCGCCGCTGATGCCGAGAACGGTGAACGCGATCAGTCCGGCAAGCGGGATGGCGATGCAGATGTTGCCGAGAATGGCAACGATCTGACTGCGCACGGTGCGCGCGATGAGATCGGTCAGCGTGTCGATGTTGCGCAGTTTGCCACCCGCTTCGCCGATGCTGGCGGCGATGGCGTTGGCGGTCATCGCCGGCTGCTTGGTGGCGACCGTGCCGTGCAGGATGTGGATCAGGCAAAAGCCCAAGCCGTAATTCAGGCAGAAGGCCAGGGCACCGGTCAGCGGCGGCATTTCGGCTTTGCCGAGCAAAATCTTGAAGCAGGCCATAAAGGCAATGATGCAGCCACCAATCATCGCCGAGCGCGCCAGTGACCAGTATTCCTCACGGCTCTCGGTAATGTAGTGCTCACCGGCCTGGCCGGCATTGTCGGTAACGCGTAGGGCGATCAGTTCAACGTTCTGCCGCCAGTGCTGCTGGAGGTTGTTGCGCTGACACTCGTCGTGAACCAGGCGGCTGAACAGGCGCACGATGGCCGGGTAGGCCGTTGCGCCATCGGGGTCGTCCTGCAGGTCGGCGAGAATGTCGAGCAGTTGATCACTGCGCCGGATCAACTGTTGCAGCCGCTTGAGGTGGTAGGTGAGGCGGATGCTCGTACCGTCGCGCGCGGCGTGTTTGCGCACCCGCTCGATGACTTCCCGGCACTGGTCGTGCAGGACGCGCAAGTGTTTTTCATCAATACTTTGCGCTTCCGGTTTGCGCCAGGTTTCGGGGTAAGCGTCGATGTAGGCGGTCAGCTCGTTGTTCTGGGTGACGAATGGCGATTCGTAGGTTTCCAGCGACGGTTCAAGTCGCAGCAGTTCCGGCTCCATGCCGAAAGCAGCAATCCAGTAGGAAAGCACGCGCAGTGAGCGAAGAATCTCGGCGATTGCGTTCGGTAACGACGGGTTGGCCGGGGTCTCGTCGAAACGCAGCGCTTCGAGCAATTGCAGCCAGGCGTCCTCGCCCACGCCAATTACCCAGTGCTTGTCGCCCGGCTTATGAAATACCCGGCGCAGCACCGTGCGCAGCAGATCGGGGTCGAGCACATCGGGCAGGAAGGTGTGGCCGATGCGGCGCAGTGCTTCGTCGCCAAAACTGGTGTTGGGCAGGATGCCGGTCGACGTGTACAACTCGCTGTGGCGATAGCCACGGTTCAGGATGATCAGGCCCTTGCGCAGGTTGGCACGCAGATCGGGCTGCGTGCTGAGAATGTGGCAGAGTGCTTGCAGGGACCGTCGGGCAGATTCAATGTCGTCATTGCGGTGCGGCCGGATTTCGTCGATCAGTTGTGTGAGCAACTCGGCCGGATCGGTTTTTGAATCGTCGTCAATGTGGGCAAAGCGGCTGAGCAGTTGTTCCATGGGTTTTTTTATCGCAGCGTGAGCCACCGGGAACGGTGGACGGGAATGGGTGTCGATTACAATCCTAACAAATTACTCCGGCCATCAAGGCGCGCCATGATTATTGTTCTTTCACCTGCCAAAACGCTTGATTTCAGCACGCCGCCAACGGCTACCGGGCACACGCAGCCGGCTTTGCTGGATCAGTCACAACTGCTGATCAGGCAATTGCGCAAGCTGTCGCCGGTCGATATCGGCAAGTTGATGGGCATCAGCGACCAACTCGCAGTATTGAACGCCACCCGTTATGCCGAATGGGCGTTGCCGTTTTCTCCGGATAATGCGAAGCAGGCCTTGCTCGCTTTTAACGGCGATGTTTATGAAGGTCTGGACGCGGCGACGCTTTCGCCGGCCGATCTCAAGTTCGCACAAGCGCATCTTCGCATACTCTCCGGTCTCTACGGCTTGCTGCGTCCGCTCGACCTGATGCAGCCCTACCGGCTGGAAATGGGCACTCGTCTCGTTAACGCGCGTGGCAAGGATCTTTACGCCTTCTGGGGCGAACGCATTGCCGATGCGCTCAATGTACTGCTGCTTGAGACGAAGTCGAGCGCGCTGATCAATCTTGCCTCGGAAGAGTATTTCAAGTCGGTCAAGCCGAAAACGCTGGCTGTTCCGGTGATTCAGCCGGTGTTTGAAGACTGGAGTGCCGGCAAGTTCAAGGTTGTCAGTTTTTTCGCCAAGCGTGCGCGCGGGTTGATGGCGCGCTTTGCGATACGCCAGCGACTGACTTTGCCGGAGGGCCTGAAGAAATTTTCAGACGAGGGGTATGCCCATAATCCTGAGGCTTCGGATCAAGTGCACTGGGTGTTCCGTCGCAAACCAGTGTAAATGGTTGTTCTCATGGTGCTGCTGTCATAGCCTGATCCGTGGTCTATACTGGATACGTAACCAAGGAGAAGTCATTATGCCGACCTTATCTGCCCGCATCCGCTTTTTCCCCCTGCTGGCGCTCGCTGCCGCGCCGCTGGCCCAGGCGCAGTACTATGGGCAGCAACCGTACAATCAGCAGCAATACAATCAGCAGCAATACAATCAGCAGCAATACAACCGCCAGCAACAGTACAACCCGCAGGGTGGCGATCAGACGATTCTCTACGGCACGGGGAAGAACCCGCCGCCGGGTATGGTGATTGAGCAGGGCAACGCGCCGCCGGGGATACCGATGAGCGGTGTGCAGCAGCAACAGCAGCTCAAGCCGAATGCCAATCGTTATGGCGGGCCGACGACGGTTTATCGTGATCGCAAAGGGCTGACCGTGATCAACGGCCCCGATGGTACGACGGTCTGCCGTGATGTTTCAGGGCGTGTCACGGTTTGCAACTGATGCCGGCGTGAGCAGGGCGCACGCCGCTTCTGCCGTGACGATGCCATAGGGCGGTGGCTTGTGGCGGTGCCTTGCCAGTTTCAATAGTAGCTTGTCGCGTGTGATCAGCAGGTCGGCCCGGCAACGGGCGCCGAGGACAAGAAACTTCTGGTCGTCGGCGTCGCGGCAGCGCGGCAGCAGGTAATTTTCAGCGCCGGCTGCGTCACAGACGACGACAAACCCTCGGTATTCTTCCATCAGCGCCTGACGCGTTGCGGTGTCCATACCGAATTCCGGGTAGCCAGTGACGCGTTCGAGTTCGGCGAGGCATTCGCTGTCGGTAAAGCATTGCAGTCGGCCGCTGCCGATTCCGGCCTGCAAGGCCGTCGTGTGGCGGTTGGCGAAGTGCAGCATGTCCATCACGATATTGGTGTCGAGGACGAGGCGTGTTGCGCTGCCGGTAGAGTTTGTCATCGGGTCACTCGAGCTGGAGTTTTTTAGTGACCAGTTCGGCAATTGCCAGCGAAGACGTCAGCCCCGGTGACTCAATCCCGAACAGATTGATCAAGCCGGCAACGCCATGTGCTTCCGGTCCCTGGATGAGAAAATCGGCGGCCGGGTCATTCGGCCCCGAGATTTTTGGCCGGATGCCGGCATAGGCTGGCGTCAGTGCGCCGTCGGGCAGGCCTGGCCAGTAGCGGCGAATTTCGGCATAAAACCGGTCGGCCCGTGCGGGGTCGACCTTGTAGTTGAATTCCTTGCCTGGTGATGTCAGCCATTCGACGTCGGGACCGAAGCGCGCCTGACCGCCAAGATCCAGCGTGAGATGGACGCCCAGCCCGCCGGGTTCGGGCAGTGGATAGATCAGCCGTGAAAATGGTGTGCGACCGGTCAGTGCGTAGTAGTTGCCTTTGGCGTAGAACGCGTCTGGCAATTGCGCGGCAGGAAACCCGGCCAGCGAAGCGGCGACACGGACAGCCGAGAGACCGGCTGCGTTGATCACGATGCCGGTTTTGAGGTCGCTGGCTTCACCGCCGCCAACCCTCAGCACGATGCCATCATCTTCGACGGCGCCGTCGATCAAGGGACTGCATACCGCCAGGGTTGCCCCGTTGCTTTCAGCGTCGCCAAGCAGGGCGAGCATCAGCGCGTGGCTGTCGACGATACCGGTTGACGGTGAGAGGAGGGCGGCGCGGCATCTCAATTCGGGTTCAAGGGACTGAGCCTTTGCGGAGTCTAGCATTTGCAGATCATCGACCCCGTTGCTGTCGCCCTGTTGGCGCAGGGCGTCGAGTTGGTCTTCTTGAGCGGCGTTACTGGCGACGATCAGCTTGCCGCAGCGCCGGTGGCTCACCCCGTGGCTGATGCAGAAGTCATAGAGCAGGCGGCGGCCGGTTACGCACAATTCTGCCTTGAGCGAGCCCGCCGGGTAATACAGTCCGGCGTGAATCACTTCGCTGCTGCGCGCGCTGGTTTCGGTGCCGAAAGTCGCATGCTGTTCGAGGATTACCGTCTCGATGCCGCGTTGCGCCAGCGCGCGTGCGCATGCCAGGCCGACGACGCCGGCGCCGATGATGACCGCCCCGATTTTCTCCACGCTGGATGGCTCCTTTTTAAAGAGCGCATTGTAATACCTCGACGCATTTCTTCCGGCAAAGTGCTTGGTGTAAACGTCATTTCGAAAAATAATCAATAATTACCGATGAATCCTGGCGTCTGCCGGCCGGCTTTTCTGTAAGATACGCAGCAGAGACAAAGTCGTATTTCCTGCTTGCCAGCCCAAAAAATATTCGAATGACAAGAGACGCGTTGCCCATCCTGCAGAACGTTGAAGCGATTTCGTCCTGCCGGGACCGCGATGCGCTGGGTCGCCTGGTGCTGCAGGCGGTAGAAATGCTGCTTGGCGAAAATGCCGCAGTGGCTATTTTCGCCCGTACGCCGCAGGGTGAGACCGTGATCAGGGTTTCCGGGGCGACGGTGCCGGATTTGCTCACGGCCCCGTGGCCGGAACTGTTCGCCCGAACGCCGGGTTTTGGCCCGCCGCATTCTCAGGTGCTCAATGGTTGTCTCCATGGCGCCTTTCCTCTGCTTACCTCCGAGATCGCCAGCGATCATCTGGTGCTGGCCTGCGTCATTGATGCGGCGGATGAGCTTGCGTTGCTTGAAAGCATCGGCTGTCTGGTGCGTATTTACGGTAATCAGATCAGCCTGCTCGACTATAGCGAGCTGGATACGCTGACGCATTTGCTTAACCGCAAGACCTTCGATGAGACCTTCGACCGCTTGCTCACTGCACGTCTTGCCGATGCGTCTGAGACCGTTAGCAAAAACCGGCGCGAACATCCCGAATATGGCAAGCCGGCCTGGCTCGGTGTGATTGACATTGATCATTTCAAGCGCGTTAACGATTCGTTTGGCCATCTCTTTGGTGACGAAGTCCTGTTGCGCGTCGGTGATCTGATGCGCAAGACCTTCCGTGGCGGCGATCGGCTGTTCCGTTTCGGCGGCGAAGAGTTTGTCGTCATCCTCAACGCCGAGACTGAAGATCTGGCGGCTACCGGTTTTAATCGCTTCCGCGCCTCCGTTGAGGGCAATGAGTTTCCCCAGGTCGGGCAAGTTACCTGCTCGGTGGGCTTTACCGCAGTGAGGAACGGTGATGTTCCGACCGATGTCGTCGGCCGCGCCGACGAGGCGCTCTATTACGCCAAAGAGCATGGTCGTAACCAGGTTTGCTGCTATGAGCAACTGCTCGCCGAGGGCGCCATTGCACCGCCGGTGGTGGCCGAGGCGCCGGTCTCCGATTTCGATATCGACGCGCTTTTTGATTGAGCGGTAGCCGGCGTCAGTGAAAAACGCGGTGTGGCGCCAAGCCTTATAATTGCGCCTGTTCAAACTTCGCAAAACCCGGAAAACGCAATCATGGACGTTACAGACCGCAACGGCACTCGGCTTGGCCAAACATGACTATTCCACTGATCCGTCTGCGCGAAGAAGAAGTCGAGTTCATCGCTATTCGCGCGCAGGGCGCTGGCGGGCAGAACGTCAACAAGGTGTCGAACGCCATCCATCTGCGTTTCAACATCACTGCGTCCTCGCTGCCTGATGAACTCAAGTCACGCCTGCTGACGCTGCGCGATCAGCGCATCAGCACCGACGGGGTGGTGGTGATCAAGGCACAGCAACATCGCAGCCTGGAGCGCAACAAGGATGATGCGCTGGTGCGCCTGCGTGAATTGATCGCGCAGGCAGCCTTTACGCCGGAACCCCGGCGGCCGACCAAGCCGACTTACAGCTCACAGAAGAAACGCGTTGAAAGCAAGGTGCGGCGCGGCTTGGTTAAGTTGCAGCGTGGTCGTGTCAGCGATCACTGACCGGCGGGAATAACCGGTACGCTTTGTTCCGTGGCTTTTAGCTGCGGTAGATACTGCGCGACCAGTTCGGTGACGATTTCTGCCTGTAGCGCATCTTTGCCGCGTTTGTTGACGTCGCGGAATTCCTGTTGTGCCAGTACCTTTTTTATCCGGGCAAAATCGAGTGGGTGGACGGTGCGCATCAGCGCCATTTCCCCTGAAGTGGCCACCACTACCTGATCAAAGGGGCGGGCAGACTGAAGTTTTTCGCCCATGGAAACCTGGATTGCCCAGAAATCGTCTTCATCATCGCTCATGCGCATGGAGTGCGGGTCGCCTGTGGCGGCGCTGCGTCGAATGATATCCACCTCGAAACCATCATTGTTTCTTGCCGTGTAATGCTGATCTGCAACGACTTCAAAGCTTGGGTCAGCCTTGCGCAGCAGGCCGATCAGGGAACTGTCGAGCTTCTTCATTGCCGTGCAGAAGGACACCCGCTTGCGCGTGTCGAACAGCATATCCACATCGCGGGTCGCCATCGCCTGTTCTGCAATTCTTACGCCGGCTGCCATCTCGAAGGCGTATAGCGCGTGGGTGCCGACCACCATGAAATGTTCCTGCACCCCGGCATTTTCCAGCGCGTTGATCACGCCGATGACGATGTTGGGAACACGGCCGACCCGGTGCGCACGGTTCAGGCGCTGCTGAATGATGAGTTGAGCCTTCAGGGCTTTGACACGTTCTTCGAGACGGGATTTCCGGCTCATGAAGCTGTCGAAAAGCTTCACGGTTTCACCGGAATGCGGGCCGATAGATTTCTGGCCGCCCGATGACGAGGTGCGGATCAGCGTACGGGTGCCTCTCAGGTCACGCCAGATCATTGAGCCACGAACTTCTGCGGCGGCTTTTCGGGCCTGCATCAGCGCGATGAAGACCGTTTCCGCGTCGATGTACTGACGCTTCTGGTTTTCGGACAGCTCAAAAAAATAGTCTGATGCAGTCATGTTCAACATAAAAAAGCAAAATCACATTTTATATTGAACAACGTTAAAACTCAATAAGTTATGTGTTTTATTGTGGCCGATTAATGGTGCATGCGGTGAACAGGTTTTGTGTCGCTCACGTCGCGTACCGTTGCGGCTCGCTGTCGAGGTATTCCGCAAAGAGGTTCGCGGGTAAAATCGCGCCCTTAAACAATCGCTCCGGATTATGGGAAAACTGCTCCTCGCGCCGATGGAAGGTCTCGCCGACTGCGTGCTGCGCGACGTGTTGACACGCCTTGGCGGCTACGATGGGGCAGTCACCGAGTTCATTCGTGTTTCCGGAAACCTGCTGCCAACCCGTACTTTCAACCGGATCAGCCCGGAGCTGGCCAATGGCAGCTGCACGCGGGCCGGTACGCCGGTGGTGGTGCAATTGCTTGGCAGCGATCCGGCGTGTCTGGCCGAGAATGCGGCGCAACTGGCTGAGCTGTCGCCGGCCGGTATCGATCTCAACTTCGGGTGCCCGGC
>JBIKLY010000040.1:0-29523 GCA_044359525.1 Rhodocyclaceae bacterium
CGAATTTGTACCACCGGGTTTTGCGTGGTTTCTGGCGATGGCGAATATTCCGATGTCCGATTTCACGCCCGGCGCATTAAAACAGGCCCCACTGAATATCGCCGGACAGCAGGTCGCGGTAAATATCTGCTACGAGGATGTTTTTGGTGAGGAAATCATTCGTGCATTGCCTGAGGCAACTTTGCTCGTCAATCTTTCGAACGTTGCCTGGTTTGGTGACTCGCTGGCGCCGGCGCAGCATCTGCAGATCGCCCGGATGCGTGCGCTGGAGTCCGGCCGCATGATGCTGCGGGCAACCAACACCGGCATGACGGCAATTGTCGGCGTTGACGGCAATGTCCAGGGAGTGCTGCCGCCATTTACACGCGGTGCGCTGCTTGGCGAAGTGCGTGGCTATGCCGGTACGACGCCGTTTGTGCGCTGGGGTAACTGGCCAGTGATTTCGTTTGCGGCACTGCTGTTGGTGTTGTTCTTTCGACGCAAAACCTGATTCGGGTGTTGCTACTGCGGCGATGACTCGTAGTCCAGGCGCATCCCATACAGCGTTGTCGGCACAATCTCCAGGTCTGCCGAACCGGTGGCGCAATGTTGCGGTGGCTGTGCAGATGTTGCTGGCGCCGATTTCATCCGACAGCTGATGCGTGTCAAGCCCGGTAGTGGTCGGGGATTCGTACGAAAAACGCAGGCGCACAGGCCGGAGGTCGAAAATCGCGCGCTGCAGCGGGTTCTTGTCGCGTGGAAAACCAAGTAAAATCGGCTTTTTTCGCATTCACGAAGCCTGCCCATGCCTACGTTTCAGGAAGTCATCCTGCGTCTCCAGAATTTCTGGGATAAACAGGGTTGCGCGTTGCTCCAGCCTTACGATATCGAAGTCGGCGCTGGTACTTTTCACACGGCGACCTTCTTGCGAGCAATCGGACCCGAGCCGTGGAGCGCGGCTTATGTTCAGCCTTCGCGCCGCCCCAAGGACGGTCGCTACGGCGAGAATCCGAACCGCCTGCAGCACTATTACCAGTATCAGGTGGTGCTCAAACCATCACCGGCCAATATTCAGGAGTTGTATCTCGACTCGCTGCGTGCGCTGGGCATCAATACCAGCGAACATGATATCCGTTTCGTCGAAGACGATTGGGAAAGCCCGACCCTCGGCGCGTGGGGGCTCGGCTGGGAAGTCTGGCTCGACGGCATGGAGGTCACCCAGTTCACCTATTTCCAGGAAGTCGGCTCGCTGACCTGCAAGCCGGTGCTTGGCGAGATTACCTATGGTCTTGAGCGGCTGGCGATGTACCTGCAAGGCGTCGAGAACGTCTATGACTTGGTCTGGGCCGAAGGGCCGGGCTACCGAATTACTTATGGCGATGTGTATCACCAGAACGAAGTCGAGCAGTCGAAGTACAACTTCGAACACTCCAACGTCGAGATGCTGTTCCGCCATTTCACTGACCACGAATCGGAAGCCAAGCGTCTGATGGGATTGAATCTCGCCTTGCCGGCGTTTGAGCAGGTCATGAAGTGCTCGCACTGCTTCAACATGCTCGACGCGCACGGCGCGATTTCCGTGACCGAGCGCGCTGCCTACATCGGCCGTGTGCGCGCACTGGCGCGCGAAGTGGCGCAGGCCTATTACAACTCCCGCGAAGTGCTCGGCTTCCCGATGTGCAAGCCGCTCGGCGGGGAGGGTAAATAATGAATGCCACACTGCTTGTTGAGCTGCTTACCGAAGAGTTGCCGCCCAAGGCGCTGTCGCGCCTGGGCGAGGTATTTGCCGCGCAGATCCACGCCGGACTCTCGGATCGCAATCTGGTCGCTGCCGGCGACCATTACCAATGGTTCGCCACACCGCGCCGATTGGCCATCCAGGTGCCGGGCGTGCTCGCCGTGGCGCCGGATGCCACGGCTTTTGAAAAAATCATGCCGGTTGCCGTCGCGCTCAATGCCGAAGGTCAGCCGACACCCGCCTTGCTCAAGAAACTCGAAGCCAAGGGTATCGCCGTCTCCGAGATCGCACGTTTCGAGAAGCGCATGGATGGCAAGTCCGAGACGTTTTTCTATCAGGCCGCGGTCAAGGGCGCCAAGCTTGACGAGGTGCTTGCCGGCATCGTCGGCGACGCACTGAA
This sequence comes from Rhodocyclaceae bacterium, assembly GCA_044359525.1. Classification (GTDB taxonomy): domain Bacteria; phylum Pseudomonadota; class Gammaproteobacteria; order Burkholderiales; family Rhodocyclaceae; genus CAJBIL01. Next base: position 2,118 of record JBIKLY010000040.1, read on the forward strand.
AAAGCTGCCGATCCCCAAGCTGATGCGCTGGGGTGATACCGATCACCAGTTCGTTCGCCCGGTGCATGGGCTCGTCATGCTGCACGGTGATCGTCTGGTGCCGGGCGAACTGCTCGGGTTGACCAGCCGTAATGTCACGCGCGGCCACCGCTTCATGTCGACCGGTGAGATCACCATCGCTAACGCCGAAGGCTACGTCGAAACGCTCAGGACGCAGGGCAAGACCATTGCCAGCTTTGCGGAGCGCCGCGAATCCATTGGGCTGCAGCTCGATGCCAAGGCCCGGGAACTGAACGCCACGATCAACCCGGCCGACGGCCTGCTCGACGAAGTCACTGCGCTGGTCGAATGGCCGGTGGTCTATGTTGGCGAGTTCGAGGCTGAATATCTCGAAGTGCCGCAGGAATGCCTGATCCTGACCATGCAGCAGAACCAGAAATATTTCCCGCTGCTCGATACGACGGGCACGCTGCTCAACAAATTCCTCATTGTTTCGAACATGCAGGTGGATGATCCGATCCACATCGTTTCCGGTAACGCGCGCGTCGTGCGGCCGCGGCTGTCCGATGCGCGTTTCTTCTTCAATCAAGACCGCAAGGCGACACTCGCTTCGCGTATCGAGAAGCTTGGTAGCGTTGTCTATCACAACAAGATCGGTTCGGTGCTGCAGCGCGTCGAACGGCTTGAGTCGCTGGCGCAAAAGATCGCCGTGCGTCTCGGCGCCAACGCATCGCTGGCGGCGCGCGCGGCGCGTCTGGCCAAGGCCGATCTGGTGACCGACATGGTTGGGGAGTTCCCCGAGTTACAGGGCATCATGGGGCGTTACTACGCGCTGCATGACGGTGAGGATCAGGCTGTCGCCGATGCCGTGCAGAGCCATTACCAGCCGCGTTTTGCCGGCGACGCGCTGCCGGCCGGCAACATCGGCTGTGCTGCGGCGCTGGCCGACAAGCTCGATGCGCTGACCGGTTTCTTTGGCATCGGCCAGATTCCGACCGGCGACAAGGACCCCTTCGGTCTGCGTCGCGCTGCACTCGGCGTCCTGCGCATCCTCATGGAATCGCCGCTGCCGCTCGATCTCGCCGAACTGATTGCCGACGCGCAAGCCGGTTTCACTGCCGGCGTGCTGACGCAGCCCGTGAGTGACCCGCTGCTCGACTTCATGCTCGACCGCCTGCGCGGTTTGCTGAAGGATGCCGGTCACGCGCCGGATGCGATTGAAGCCGTACTCGCCCAGCGTCCGACTCGCATCGACTGCGTTCCGGCCAAGCTCGCTGCGGTACGCGACTTCCAGCGTCTGCCCGAAGCGTTGGCACTTGCCGCGGCCAACAAACGTATCGGCAATATCCTCAAGAAGGCCGAGGGTGTGCTGCCCGAACCCGACGTGGCCTTGCTGCAGGAACCGGCTGAAAAGGCGTTGTTCGAGCGCGTCGTGTTGATTGCGCCGCTGGTCAGATCGCATGTTGCCAACGCGGACTATGCCGACGCGCTGAAGGCGCTGGCCGCCGTGCGTGCCGAGGTCGATCGTTTCTTTGACGAAGTGATGGTGAATGTCGACGAGCCGCTGCTGCGCGCTAACCGTCTCGGTTTGCTCAAGGCGCTGTTCGAGCAGCTGAACGCGGTTGCCGACATCTCTAGGCTGGCCGTGTAAAAACATGAAACTCGTCATCCTCGATCGCGACGGCGTCATCAATTATGACTCGGTGCAGTTCATCAAGTCGCCAGGTGAATGGAAACCGATTCCCGGCAGCCTTGAGGCGATTGCCCGACTCAACCAGGCGGGTTATCGCGTGGTGGTCGCGACCAATCAATCGGGTATCGGGCGTGGACTGTTTGATATGGACACGCTGAACGCCATTCACGGCAAGATGCACCGTGCCGCGCAGGCGGTTGGTGCGCGTATCGATGCGGTTTTTTATTGTCCGCATACCGCCGACTCGGCGTGCAATTGCCGCAAGCCAAAACCCGGGATGTACGAGCGCATTGCCAGTTGCTACAACATCGATTTGGCCGGAACGCCTTCGATTGGTGATTCGCTGCGCGATCTGCAGGCCGCGGTGGCTGTTGGCGGCAAACCCTTGCTGGTGCTTACCGGTAAGGGTGAAAAAACGCAGATGGAAGACGGTCTGCCGGAAGGCACCCTGATTTTTCGTGATCTTGTTGCTGCGGTTGATCACCTGCTTGCTCCATGATTACGCTTGTTCGTTCCGCCCTGTTCCTGATTCTTGTCAGTCTGCTGACGATTCCTTTTGGTATCCTCGTTTCGCTGGCAATGATTTTCCCGATGCAAATGCGCTATGCGATCATCGCCGCCTGGCGAGTCGGTTTCATGGCGCTCAGTCAATACGTGCTCGGCATCCATTATCAGGTCATTGGCCGTGAAAACATGCCAGCCGAGCCGTCGATCATTCTTTCCAAGCATCAATCGGCATGGGAGACGGTAGGCTTGCAGGAGATTTTTCCGCCGCTGGTTTTTGTGCTCAAAAAATCATTGCTCGGCATCCCGTTTTTCGGTTGGGGGCTGGCCGCCATGAAGATGATTTCGATTGACCGTCAGGCCGGCAAGGATGCGCTCAGGCAAGTCCTTGACCAGGGGCGTGATCGCCTTGGTGCCGGATTCTGGGTGGTGATTTTCCCCGAAGGAACGCGCGTTGCGCCCGGTCAGAAACGTCGTTACAAGTCGGGTGGCGCGCATCTGGCTGTGCAGACCGGCGCCAAAGTGGTGCCCGTGGCGCATGACGCCGGCGAGGTCTGGGGCAAGAACGCCTTCCTTAAATCGCCCGGCTTGATCACCGTCAGCATCGGTCCGGCAGTTGATCCGGCAGGCAAGAGCGAAGCGGAAATCAACACGCTGGTCGAAGCGTGGATCGAATCGGAAATGCACCGGCTCTCACCACATCGTTATCCTGATGCCTGTGATGCCGTGGCAAGCTGAGCTGCTGTTCTCCGGCGAAAAGCCTTCAATGCCAGCCGCTGAGTCCGTGGTGTTGGCAGCAGACGAAACGCCGCGCACCATTGCGCTTGGTGATCGCATCGTTCCCTACGTTTTACGCCGTGCCCGGCGGCGTACCATCGGCCTGTCGATTGACCACCGCGGCCTGCGTGTTGGCGCGCCAAGCCGGTCATCGCTGCGTGATGTCGAATCGCTGATTTTGCGACACGGCGATTGGGTCGTGCAAAAACTCGATGAGTGGCGAACCCGGCACCGCCCGGTCCTGCTGAAGATCGTTGATGGCGTGCAGTTGCCGATGCTTGGTCGGCAGATTGAAATCCGTCTGGCCGCCGGCGCCAACCGGGGTGTGTGGGCGGCGCCTGATTCAGTGGGTTTGTCAGCGCTCACCCTCTGCCTGCGTTCGCCGGATGACGCCGGTCGGGTGCTCGAAAAGGCGCTGCGTGAAAGTGCGCGCGAGCTGTTTCTGAGGCGCCTCGCGCACTATGCCGCGCTGCTCGGTGTCGCCATGCCGCGCCTGACGCTGTCGGCAGCGCGCACACGCTGGGGCAGTTGCAGCCTGAAAACGGGGATTCGTCTCAATTGGCGCCTGATCCACTTCCCCTTGCACGTGATTGACTATGTGGTTGCGCATGAACTGGCGCACCTGCGAGAAATGAACCACAGCCCGCGTTTCTGGTCCGTTGTTGGTAGCCTTTATCCCGATTACCGGGTGGCGCGGGATGAGCTTAAAACGCTTTCTGCCCACTGCCCCCATTGGCAAACCCATAAATAGGAATCCCCATGAGAATTCTGCATACGATGTTCCGTGTTGGCGACCTCGATCGATCGCTGGCTTTTTATACCGAGGTGCTCGGCATGCGCGAGTTGCGCCGTCAGGACTTTCCCGATGGCCGGTTCACGCTGGCCTTTGTCGGCTACGGCGCCGAGCAGGAAAATGCCGTGCTCGAACTGACGCACAACTGGGATACGCCGGCCTACGAGATGGGTAACGGGTTCGGGCATATTGCAGTTGAAGTTGATGATGCCTACGCCGCCTGTGAGCAGATCAAGGCGCGTGGCGGCAAGGTGGTGCGCGAGGCCGGGCCGATGAAGCATGGCACCACCGTCATCGCTTTTGCCGAAGATCCCGACGGCTACAAGGTCGAGTTGATCCAGAAAAAAGCGGACTGAGCGGATGGCTTTCCCGTCTTTTTTTTCCGAGGTGCCGCCGATCATCCTGCGCGACCGCCTGGCCGAGTTTCTTGGCGCGGCTGACGGCGGCTTGATCGAATATCACTATGCCGATGCAGTGAGGCTCGCCGGACATTCGTGCCCGACGGTTGCCGGCGCCTATCTGATGACCAGTCGCGCACTTGAGGCGCTTTATGGCGATGATATGCCTGAGCGCGGCGATATCCGGGTCGACTTCCGCGAGTCGCAAAGCAGCGGCGTTGTCGGTGTCACCGCGAGCGTGATCGGCCTGCTGACGGGCGCCGCCAGTATCGGCGGTTTCAAGGGGCTGGCGGGGAATTTTTCGCGCCGCGATTTGCTGCGCTTCGAGTCTTTTGCCAACGAGCAGGCCGGCGAAGTCCGTTTTACGCGACAGGACAACGGTGACAGTGTGTCGGCCGATCTGCAACTCGGCCACATCCCGCCTGATCCGCGCATGGGGCCGTTGCTGCAGCGGCTGCTTGCCGGTGAGCGCGACTCGGTGGTGGCCGAGGTGTTTGCTACACTCTGGCAGGATCGCGTGCGGCAGATTCTGGTCGATCACTTTGACGATCCGCAGACAGTGAAGTTGACGCGCTAACAGTGTCGGTGGAATATTTTTTGACTATATTTTCTCGAATACGGAGAGGGCGATGACGATTCCCGCATGGGACCCAAGTTATAGCGTCGGTCATCCGGTGCTCGATAGCCAGCACGAAACTTTGCTGAAAATGTGCCGGCAGGCGGCTGAATGCGTGAATGACACCAGTCTTGAGGGGGCCGAGCACTTTCATGTGCTCCTGAATGACCTCGCGGTCTATGCCAAAAAACACTTCCGGACCGAGGAACAGGTGCTGGCGCGGTACAACTATCCGTTGCTGGATGAGCAAAAAGCCGAGCACGAAGCCTATGAAATATGGTTGAACGAGTCCCTGCTTGACGCGATCGACGGAAAATCCGACAAGGTGGCGGTGTATCAGTTTCTCTCAGCCTGGTGGGTGAATCACATTCTTGAGTCGGATATGCGCTATCGCGAGTTTCTGGGCGGGGCCAGTCAGACGTCCTGACCGGCAACCGGGTTCGTACCAAGTTGCAGCCCGTTATCGCTCATTGCTTGCCCTTGCGCGCCGTGCTGGTTACGGCAATTTTAGGCACACTGGCTGGCCAGATGCCTTTATTGAGAGCGCGCCCCTGCTCGAAAATCAGCCAGCTTTGTCCGCCGTAGTGGGGCAGGCTGCGTTGCAAGGCCTTGAGTGCTGCTGTATCCCGGCCGGAGATGACGGCCAGCGGGGTGGGGCTGCCCGGCAAGGTCCAGACGACGGCGGAGCCTTGTCCGGCAAGATTTTCAGGGCGGGCGGGCAGGCCGGCGCTGGCCAGGGCTTGATCAATCTCGGCATGTGTGCCGGCGAGCAGAACGGGGTTTTTGCCGTTCAGGGCGCTGCTTATTTGGGCGGGTGAAAGCAGTTTTGGCTTGCCTTCAAAAAATCGCTCAGCAAGCTGGCTGACCGCGAGCTGTGTCTCGGGCGTGCGGGCGACATTAAGCAGTTGCGGCGTATCGGCCGCCATCCACTGACGCAGGATCGGCGGCAGCTGGCTGGCTTCAAGACGGCGCCAGACGCGCATCTCGGGGTCGAGGCGGACGGTTTGTGGCGCAAAAGTGAGCTTGATCGAGGCGCTGTGGCGCGGCGCATTCACATTGACATTGAGGTCGATCCAGTGCGTTTCGTGTTGGCTGGCGGAACTGATCTCGACCGGCAGGCGCAAAGGCAGCCGGGCATCCTTTCTGGTGAAGGTGATCGTCAGTTGATGCTGGGCGCCAACGGGGGTGCTCTCGGCGTGCACAATGGCGACATCGGGCAAGTCTTTTTGGTCGAGCCAGGGGACGAAAAAAGTATCGAGCTTTTCTCCCGAGGCGGCTTCGAAAGCGGCCTGCAAGTCGTCCCAGCGGGCTATTTTGAAACGCTGCGCTTCCCAGAAATTGCGTATGCCCTGGTCAAACACTTTTTTGCCCAGACGATCGCGCAGCATGACAAATACCATCGCCGACTTGCCATAGCCGACCGTGGCATCGCCGGCGTTGGCGCGTGAGCGGAAGTCACGTAGCGAAGCGAGCGACTTTCCTGAAGCATCGCCCGCAAAGACGGCCGCATCGCGCAACCAGGCGAGCCGCATCTCGCTGGCTGCGCTGGTTGATTCTTCTTCCTTGTAGGCGTAGTCGGCCATGAAGGTGGTCAGCCCCTCCGACCAGTTACCGCGCGCGTAATCGACATAAACCCCGTTGCCCCACCAGTTGTGCAAAATTTCATGGCCAAGCGAGGTCTTGCGGATGAAGGGCAAACGCAGAACCTCTGCCCCGAGATAGGTGAGCGTCGGCATGCCAAAGCCGGTGGGTAGCGGGCTGGCGACGACGGAAAATTCGCTGTAGGGATAGGCGCCGATCTCACTGCTGTAACGTTCGATGTAGGCTTGCGTATCGTCAAGGTAGGCTTGCGCCATGCCCGGCATGGCATCGAGATCCGCCGGGAAGAAGGTGCGCAGAAAGAGCGGTGACTGCGCGGGGCGCGGCACGATCTTTTCGCGGACGACCCACGGCCCGGCCATCAAGTCGATACCATCGCTCGGCTGGGTGAATTCAAAGGTCGCCCGATAGGCTTCGCCGGCGTTTGCCGGCAAGGTTTCGGCGATTCTTTTTCCCGCCACCAAAGCACGTTGACTGGAGGGAACGGCAAGTTTGACGCGATAGGAGAACAGATCGGCCGGTCGCGGATACCAGCCGCTGCCCGAGGATAAAAAACTACCTTCAGGCGCCGCCATGGGCGGCATGCCGCCGAGTACGCTGCGGTGGTCGCGGTTGCGCTCAAGGGGCGGCACCTGGCCTTCGTAGCGGAGGGTCAGCTTTTGCCCTGCCCGGGCGAGGTGGATGCGCCACTGCCGGTAACCGGCCGGGCCGCTGCGCTGTTCGATGCGGGGGGGCGTTTGGTCACCGGCTTTCGCGTCGGTGACGCGCAGGGATTCATGGAGCAGAAAGCGAAAAGTCTGTTCCTTTGGCTGCAACTCGGCTTCGGCCTTGAATTGCCGGGAGTGCGGATCGAGCGAAATGTCGAGCACCAGATCGGGCGCGCTCAAGGCATTGGCGGCATAGAGCAGCAGGCCGAGGAATGCTCCGGTGGCGCGCCGAAAAAAGGCAAAACTCATGGCTGTGGGGGGAATTGAATGACCAGATCAAGCTGGCTGTCACCGCGAGCAATACGCAAAGGCAGCCAGGTACCGGGCGGCTGGCGGCGGATGATGGCTACCGCATCGCCGCTGCTGCCGGCGGGGCGCCCCGCAATGTCGATTATCCGGTCGCCGGCGCGCAGCCCGGTTTTTTCGGCCAGACTGCCGGCGGTCACGGCGCTGATCTGCAAACCCTGCTTTGCATCTTCCAGCGCGACGCCAAGCCGTGGCGGTTCGCTCGGCGGCATGACTTTGTCCGGCATGACAAATACGGCGGTGGCGACACCGGCCTCAATCTGCGCACACTCCCCCTCCAGCGCAACCGGCAGCAGGCTGCTCACTTTGGGGGCGCCAAGATAACTGAGCTGGTGCGGTACGCCATGGCCATAACGAATGTGGCCGCTGCCCATGATGCCGACAACCAGTGTCGGGTTTTTGCTGCCGGCCGGACTCGTTTCCCGACTCAGCGCTTCCGCCATTGCACGGTCCCAGGTCAGTTGGCTTTCAACGAATCGCTTGAAATCAGCCTCTGTTGATGTGTCTTTTTTGCTGCCCTGCGTGCCTGGTTTTTCGTCGTGCATGCCATAAACATCACGCAAGAAAACCAGGTAGTCGGGGAGTGCCGGCGCGGGGCGTCCAATACCTTCGCGTGCTTCTTCCGGAACCTTTTCCCAACCTTCTTCGGCCACCCTGCGTGTCAGCTTTCTATCGACGTTGAGCGCCCGCATAGGGATTTTGTTGATACGCGCAAATTCAAATAAAGGCAGGTAGAGCTGCGGCGGGAAGGACCATGCCTTATCCCATTCGGTCTGCTTCAGAAACGCCTCGGTACTCAGCGCGCCGGCCACCCATTGATCGAGTACTGGCTGCATGCGGCGCGGAAACATCTCGAAGCCGATCACCATATTCGGGTGCTGCGCGTGCAGTGCGGAGAGCATCTGCAACTGCCAGCGGTGATGGTCTTCCTGGTCGTGCTGCTCGCCAAGCAGAACCACATCCTGTCCGGCGGCATTGGCGATAATGTTCTGGATGGTCGCTGGCTTGGGCGGCATCGTGCTCACCGTCAGCCAGTTGCCACCTTCCTTGCAGTAAGCAGGCGTTGGCGGCTCTGCCGGGGGCTTGCGGGCGGCAAGTGCGGCAACGGCGACGCCTGCGCTGACCAACAAGCACGAGATATAAAAAGTTTTCAAGGTGATTTTTAGCATGCAGGAGACTCACATTTTTTTCTTCGACACGCGAATCGGGCAATGTTTCCCTGCGGGTATTGAATTTCGCGCCGCCTGGAGTAGGCGCTGGTCGCGCTGTTCCGCGATGCTCAGTCGATAAAGGATGCGTTCCAAGGCGCACCTCAGCGGTGCCCATGTCGGGCATCCGGTTGCATAGCATTGGTAAAGGTCAGTAACTACCGATATATCGGAACGGTGGTGGCGGGTTAGCGGAGATTAAGAACCCTCGCGCGGTGGCATTCGTGAAGCAGGCGAATATCACGAGCGGGCACCAGTAAATCAACAACGGGGTGCAGGCACGCGCGCACGGGAATAATACGATTCAATCAAACGAACTTTTAGGGGCGGGCAATGAGTTACTTACGGACACCAGAGTATCGCAAGCGCAGAGCCGAGTTAATCAGGAAGTGGAAGCCGTGGGAGAAATCTACCGGGCCAAAGACTGAGGATGGCAAAGCGACCAGTGCGGGCAACTCATTAAAGCACGGGATGCGTTCGCGTGAGTGGCTGGAGCAGGTGCGAGAGATAAACCTAAAAACCGCATTTAACACAGAGAACACGGAGAAAAACACAGAGAAAACAGAGAGATCGCTTGAAATAGCGACTCACCCAGTTGGTGAGTCAAAGTTTTACCTCTGTGCCCTCTGTGGCTCTGTGTTCTCTGTGTTGAAAGAGCTTGCAACTGAGTTTTCTAGGATAAAGGAGATTTTGCGCCAGTGCCGAGAGGTTGCCGGCTGAAACAGTTAAACAGGAAGCAGATTAGCCCGCCCGAGTGGTGGGCTTTTTCTTTGGTGCGGATTGTTTCGTATTGATTGAGCAGGGAGCACTAGGGGAGAACTGTGATGCTGTCCAAGCTAGAAAAGAACAAAGGGCTACAAGCAACTGACTGTAACCCCTTGATTTTTATGGTGGGCCCGCACGGACTTGAACCGTGGACCAAAGGATTATGAGTCCTCTGCTCTAACCAACTGAGCTACAGGCCCGTGAAAGCGATCAGCTGCTGCCGGTGTCCAGGAAGCTGCGCAGCTTGTCCGAGCGCGAGGGGTGACGCAGTTTGCGCAGGGCTTTGGCTTCGATCTGGCGGATGCGCTCGCGAGTGACGTCGAATTGCTTGCCGACTTCTTCCAGCGTGTGGTCCGTGTTCATTTCGATGCCGAAGCGCATGCGCAGCACTTTGGCTTCGCGCGGCGTCAGGGTGTCGAGCACGTCCTTGGTGATGAAGCGCAGGCTGGAGTAGAGCGCGGCGTCGGTCGGTGCGAGTGTCGCGCCGTCCTCGATGAAGTCGCCGAGATGCGAGTCGTCGTCGTCGCCAATCGGCGTTTCCATCGAGATCGGCTCTTTGCTGATCTTGAGGATCTTGCGGATCTTCTCTTCCGGCATTTCCATCTTCTTGGCCAGCGTTGCGGGATCGGCTTCGAGGCCGGTTTCCTGCAGAATCTGGCGCGAGATGCGGTTCATCTTGTTGATCGTCTCGATCATGTGCACCGGGATGCGGATGGTGCGTGCCTGGTCGGCGATCGAGCGCGTGATGGCCTGACGGATCCACCATGTGGCGTAGGTCGAGAACTTGTAGCCGCGGCGGTATTCGAATTTATCGACCGCCTTCATCAGGCCGATGTTGCCTTCCTGGATCAGGTCGAGGAACTGCAGGCCGCGGTTGGTGTATTTCTTGGCGATCGAGATGACCAGACGCAGGTTGGCTTCGGTCATTTCGCGCTTGGCGCGGCGGGCTTTGGCTTCGCCGGTCGACATCTGCTTGTTGATGTCTTTCAGTTCCTTCAGCGGAATGCCGATGCGATCCTGCAGGGCGAGCAGTTTCTTCTGCTCTTCCTTGATGTTCGGCGCATTGCGCGTGAGGATCGGAACGTAGGCCTTGCTGGTCGACGAGGCCAGTTCGGCATCGACCCATTCCAGATTCAGTTCGTTGCCGGGGAAAACCTTGATGAAGTGCGGGCGGGGCATGCGCACGGTGTCAACGCAGATGCGCTGGATCTTGCGCTCGCAACCGCGTGCTTCTTCAACCATGCCGCGTACCGATTCACACAGGCGCTCAATGGTTTTCGACGTGAAGCGGATGTTCATCATCTCGTCGGAAATCTGCTGCTGCAGCTTGAGATAGGTTTTGTCCTGCGAGCCCTTCTTGACCAGTGCGCTGTGTGCCTTGGTGTAATGGGCCTTGATGACATCGAAACGCTCCAGCGCTTCGGTCTTCAGTTTGAGCAGGGAGGCGGCGGCAGCGGCACCTTCTGCGGCCTCGCTATCTTCGCCTTCTTCTTCCTCGACTTCGGCTTCTTCATCCTCGGCGAGTTCTTCGATGGCATTGACTGCGTTCGGGTCAATCAGGCCGTCGATCAATTCGTCGATGCGCATTTCGTCGCGGGTGATCTTGTCGGCGCAATCAACGATTTCGGCAATCGTCGTTGGGCAGGCGGAGATCGCCTGGATCATGTGCTTCAGGCCGTCTTCGATGCGCTTGGCGATTTCGATTTCGCCTTCGCGCGTCAGCAGTTCGACCGAGCCCATTTCGCGCATGTACATGCGCACCGGGTCGGTCGTGCGGCCGAATTCGGAGTCAACGGTCGACAGGGCCTGCTCGGCCTGTTCTTCAACGTCGGCATCGTCGGCGCCGGCAGCGGGTGCTGCGTCGGACATGAGCAGCGCTTCGACATCGGGCGCCTCGTCATAGACGCGGATCCCCATGTCGTTGAAGGTGCTGATGATGCTCTCGATCTGCTCGGCGTCGACGACGTCGTCCGGCAGGTGGTCGTTGATTTCGGCGTAGGTCAGGAAACCGCGTTCCTTGCCCAGCTTGATCAGTACCTTGAGTCGCGTCTTGCGCGTTTCATCGTCAACCGGCGAAGCCGCGCCCCCGGCCGCTGCCAGTAGCTCGGCCGTGGCTTTCGCCTTGGCCAGTTTAGACTTGCTTTCTTTGACGGCAGTAACTGCCTTTTCCCTTGCCATGACCAATTCCCGGTTAGCGTTGTATTGGAAAAACCCTAGATTATATCACAACTTAGCTTGCTTTCCCGCGGGCGCCAAGCGCCTGCAGGTATTGCTGCTTCTCTTCACTGGACAGCCCGGCGACGCCGAGCTTCTGGATTTTTTCCTGCAGGATGGCGAAGGCCCGCTTGTGGTCACCCTCAGCCAGACGTTCGATGGCGCCGTCAAACTCGGCGTCGATGTCTTCTTCGGCAAAGGGCTGCTGCATCAGGTCACCCGCTGCTTCACGAAAAATAGCTTCGTCTTCGTTGCCGCGCAGGCGTTCGAGCAGGGTGCTATAGGCCGGTGGCGGCTCGCCGGCGGCGATAATCGTCTCGCACAAATGCCTGACGGCGCGCGCTTCGGCCGTATTGTTCGGTAACGAGTCGAGCGGCAAACGCCGCGCCAGTTCGGGCTTCTGTAAAAGCAGTCGTAATAAGGGGCGCAGCAGCGACGGTGCTTGCCGGGGCGCGCGGGCCGGCGCCGGCCGGGCGACTGGCCGCAGGTCACAAAGACGTTCGACTTCCGCTTGCGAAAAGCCGCTGGCTTCGGCCAGTCGCTTGACCAGTTGCAGGCGCAGCAAGGGCGTTTGCAAACGGCCAAGCAGCGGCTTGGCTTCGGCGACCAGTTTGGCTTTACCTTCTGCGCTGGTCAGGTCACAGTGCGTGGCCAGTTCGCGCAGCAGGAAGTCGGAAAGCGGCGTGGCCTGCGTGATCAGTCGATCGAAGGCTTCGGTGCCGTGGCTACGCACAAAACTGTCGGGGTCTTCGCCGTCGGGCAAGAAGACGAAGCCGATACTTTTTTGTTCGGGCAGCGCTTCCAGGCTGTTTTCCAGCGCCCGCCAGGCGGCCTTGCGCCCGGCGTTGTCGCCGTCGAAGCAGTAGACGATGCGTTCGACCTGACGCATCAGTTTTTGCACATGTGTCGGTGTGGTTGCTGTGCCGAGGGTGGCGACCGCGTTGCCGACGCCGTGCTGGGCGAGCGCCACGACATCCATGTAGCCTTCGACGACAATTGCCGTGTCCTTGGCGCGCAGCGCAGCGCGTGCTTGTGGCAGGCCAAAGACCTCGCGGCCTTTTTCGAAGAGCGGCGTCTCGGGCGAGTTCAGGTACTTCGGTTCGCCTTCGCCCATGACGCGGCCACCAAAGGCAATGACTTCGCCCTTCTGGTTCATGATCGGGAACATCACGCGATCACGGAAACGGTCGTACAGCCGGCCTTGTTCATTCTTGATGACCAGCCCGGCGACCTGCAGTTCGTTGATTGTGTAGTCTTCAAAAGCGGCGCCAAGATTCTGCCAGCCGTCGGGCGCGTAGCCGATGCCGAATTTCTGGGCGATCTCACCGCTGACGCCGCGCCCCTTGAGGTAGGCGATGGCCTTCTCGGAGCTTTTCAGCTGCTCGTAATAGTATTTGGCGGCACGTGCCATGACGTCGGTCAGCGCGGTGATTTTCGGGCCGTCATGCGGGCGCCGGCCCTCGTCTTCCGGCACCTGCAGGCCGACGCGCCCCGACAGTTCCTTGATCGCGTCGATAAATCCGAGGCCCGAGTATTCCATGAGAAAGCTGATCGCCGAGCCGTGCGCGCCGCAGCCGAAGCAGTGATAAAACTGCTTGGTCGGGCTGACCGTGAATGACGGCGATTTCTCGCTGTGAAACGGGCAGCAGGCGGCGAAGTTGGCGCCCGCTTTCTTGAGCGGCACGTAGCCGTCGATCAGGTCGACGACGTCGACGCGATGCAACAACTCCTGAATGTAGGATTCGGGGATCACGTGGGCAGCGGCAAATTAGCGCTGAAAGCGTCGGCAGGCCGGTTTAGCCGCCCACCAGGCGGGCTTTGATCAGTTTGGAGACTTCGCTCATGTCGGCGCGCCCCGCCAGCTTCGGCTTGAGCAGCGCCATCACCTTGCCCATGTCGCCGGGGCCGGTAGCGCCGGACTCAGTGACGGCAGCCGTAATCGCGGCGGCGATTTCCTCGGCAGAAAGACCGGCCGGCATATAGGCGGTGAGCAAGCCGGCCTCAAACTTCTCGGCGTCGGCCAGATCGTTGCGCCCGGCAGCCTCGAATTGCGTGATCGAATCGCGCCGTTGCTTGAGCATCTTGTCGATTACCGCGACGATGGCGGCGTCGTCAAGAACGATGCGCTCGTCGACTTCCTTCTGTTTGATCGCTGCGAGCAGGAGGCGGATGGCGTCGCGTTTGCCGGTTTCGCCGGCACGCATGGCGGCCTTCATGTCTTCGTTGATGCGCTCTCTCAGGGTCATCGTGCGGCTCCTTGTGTCATGCGAAAAACGATGGACAGCGACAATGGACAGCTACAGCGACAGCGGGCAGCAATTGTCTTGCCATAAACGCCAAAAGCCGCCCATCTTCAGACAGGCGGCTAGTCGGCGATCTGCGATCCGGTTTTAGAACAGTTTCGGCGGCAGGGTCTGGCTGCGCATGCGCTTGTGATGGCGCTTGACGGCGGCGGCCAGCTTGCGCTTGCGCTCGGCGGTGGGCTTCTCGTAGAACTCGCGGGCACGCAGCTCGGTCAGCAGACCGGTCTTCTCAACGGTGCGCTTGAAACGGCGAATCGCTACTTCGAACGGCTCATTTTCCTTCAGGCGAATGGCGGGCATTAACTCTATCCTAATTTCAAAAAACGTCAGTCAGATTGCAGCACAGCCGAGCATTATAAACAAAGCCGGGTAGAAATTCCAAGTGTTTGTTGTTTGTTTGATTCGGGGCTTGAATCGACTGGGTTAAAATGCCGCCCATGCTGGTTCTCGGAATCGAATCCTCCTGCGACGAAACGGGTGTCGCGCTTTATAGCACCGATGCGGGCGGCGCGCTGCTCGCGCACGCGCTGCACACACAGGTGGTGATGCATCGCGCCTATGGTGGCGTCGTGCCAGAGCTCGCTTCGCGTGACCATATCCGGCGTGCCGTACCCCTGTTGCGTAAGGTGTTGGCTGATAGCGGGCGCTCGCTGCGGGAGATTGACGCGGTGGCTTATACGCAAGGGCCTGGCCTGGCCGGGGCCTTGTTGGTCGGTGCAGCTTTTGCTGAAGCGCTGGCGACCTCGTTGGGCGTACCGACGCTGCCGGTGCATCACCTTGAAGGTCATCTGCTTTCTCCTTTGCTGTCGCGCACGCCGCCCTGTTTCCCCTTTATTGCATTGCTGGTTTCGGGTGGGCACTCGCAGTTGATGCGTGTCACCGGCGTCGGGCAATATGAACTGCTCGGTGAAACGCTTGACGATGCGGCCGGCGAAGCTTTCGATAAAACGGCCAAACTGCTGGGCATGGATTATCCGGGGGGGCCGGCGCTGGCGGCGTTGGCCGAACAGGGCCGGCCGGATGTGATGAGGTTTCCGCGCCCGATGCTGCATTCCGGTGATCTGGATTTTAGTTTCAGTGGCCTGAAAACAGCCGTGCTGACCAGGGTGCGTGAGTTGGCAGCTGACGAACACCCGTTGACTGAGCAGCAGCGTGCCGATATCGCGCGCGGCTTTCAGGATGCGATTGTCGAAGTGCTCGTCAAGAAGTCGCTGCGTGCGGTGAAGGACAGTGGTTTGAAGCAGTTGGTGGTGGCCGGCGGGGTGGGGGCCAACCTTGAACTGCGCCGGCAGCTGGATGCGCGCGCAGCAAAACTGAAAATCGCCGTGTTCTATCCCGAGTTTGAATTCTGCACCGACAACGGGGCGATGATTGCGCTAGCCGGCGCGCTGCGTCTGCAATCCGGCGCGGCGATCAAGCCCGCCGGTGCCTTTGCTGTACGACCACGCTGGCCGCTGGCCGATCTGCTCGCCTGATCAGGTTTTTTTCTTTGCGCCGATTTTTGGCTCCGTGCCGGCCATCAGGCGTTGCAGGTTCTGCCAGTGTTTTCCGACCAGCGCCATGGCGATTACGCCAACGACCAGAACCAGCCCGTTGGAGCCCCATAGCATTGCCGCATAGATCGGTGCAGCGGTTGCGGCAATCAGTGCGGCGAGCGACGAGTAGCGCAGCGTAAAAGCAATGAACAGCCAGGTGCCAAGGGTTGCAAGGCCCAGTAGTGGGTCAAGCGCGAGCAGGACGCCGGCCGCCGTGGCAACCCCTTTGCCACCTTTGAATTTCAGGAAAACCGGATAGAGGTGGCCGAAAAAAACCGCCAGCGCGACCAGCCCGATGAGTGTGGTGCCCGGCCCGGAAAGGTAGTCGATGCCGAATTTTTGCGCCAGATAAACGGCCAGCCAGCCCTTGCTGGCGTCGCCCAGCAGTGTAAAAATCGCCGCCGCCTTGTTGCCGCTGCGCAGCACATTCGTCGCGCCGGGGTTTTTCGAGCCGTAACTACGCGGGTCGGCGAGGCCAAAAACACGGCTGGAGATAATGGCAAACGGGATGGAGCCGACGAGATAGGCGGCAACCACTGCGAGCAGGATGATGAGGGCGGGGGGCATGGGGGTTTTCGGATGGGCTGGGTTAGAATGCTCGGACTGTTTTCAAGCCTTAGAGGCTGTAAAAAACGCTTTAAACCCTACCGCGGAGGCGCGGTGGCCCGAGGCCAGGCTTCGCGCAGACGCAGAGGGAACGCAGAGAAAAGAAGTCGTCTTTATAGGTTTTCTCCGCGAAATCTCTGCGCCTCTGCGCCTCTGCGGTAAGTTTTTGATGTTTTTACAAGTATTCATGTTTTTCTGCCTGCCCCGCAATTTTACACCGACTCATTAAAGAGCCTTTGCTTGCCGCATGGACATCATTTTCATCGAAGATTTTCGCGTTACGACACTGATCGGGATCTACCCGCGCGAAAAAGCCATGCCGCAGACGGTTGAGATCTCGCTGCAGATTGGTACGTCAACGGCAGGTGCTGGTGCAAGTGATGATATCTGCGACACCATCGACTATGCCGTCGTCGTCGATCGCCTGCGCGTCGAGTTGGCCGCCCGTCATTTTAACCTGCTCGAAAAACTCGCCGAGTATGTGGCCGCCCTGTTGCTCGAGGACTTTGGCGCGACCTGGGTACGCGTCTCGATTGCCAAACTGGGCATGATGCGCGGCGTGCACCGCGTCGGTGTGGTGATCGAGCGTTCGGCGCCGGCCTGGTCTTCGTCCTCAGCTCTTTAGTGCCGCTTCAACGACGGTAGGCGAGAGCGCGCGCAGGACATCGTGCGGATGCACGCCAACGAGGAAGCCACGCCGGCCACCGTTGATGTAGACCAGCGGCAAGTCGAGAATGCTTTTTTCGATAAATACCGGCAGCTGTTTTTTGGTGCCGAAAGGGCTGGTGCCGCCAACCAGAAAACCGGTGTGACGATTGGCCACCTCGGGCTTGCACGGCTCGATTTTCTTGTGCCCGCTCTGTCGCGCCAGTTCCTTGGTCGAGACCTTGCAGTTGCCGTGCATCAGTACAATCAGCGGCTTGCCGTTCTCATCTTCCATGACCAGCGTTTTGACGACAGCGTGCTCGTCGACATTCAGCTCACGTGCCGAGACCTTCGTGCCGCCGTGTTCTTCATAGGCGTATAGATGGTTGGAGTGGGCGATACCGTGCTGGCGCAGGTAGAGCGTCGCGGGTGTTTCGGGGGCGTTATCAAATTTCATGAGGCGTTCCACAAGCAGGTTCGACAAGCATTCTAATGCAGGCTACGCAGCAGCGCCCGCAAGCGTGCCGGCTTGACAGGTTTCGCCAGGTGGTAGGGGCGTCCGGCAACTTGGCAGCCAGGCGGGTGGATGACAATACCCGGATGGTCCTCAAGGAGTGCGCGGAGTTTTTCACAAACGACACAGTGCTCGTCGGAAAAAACAACCGCGATCCAGTTCCCCGTGGTGAGAAGCGGTCGGGCGGCTTCCGGGGTGTCAATAAACTCGAGGTGATAACCCCAGTCTGCGGCTTGTGCGGCAAAGTCCTGAGTGTTTTCCTGGTCGGTGCCGATCAGCAGCAGGCCGGGAATGGCACTGTCGGCAGGCGCTTGAGTGTCGGGTTGAGTGTTCGCTGCCGGCAGCAGAAGGGTAAAGGTCGAGCCGGCATCTGGTCGGGAACGCAGGGTCAGCGGAATATTCAACAGGCGGGCGATGCGACTGGCAATCGACAGTCCCAATCCAAGCCCGGTGTGTGCCTGTCGTGCGGCATTATCGAGCTGAAAAAATTCCTGATAGATGATTTCCTGATCCTTTGTCGCGATCCCCGAACCGTTGTCGCGGACTTCGATGCGCGTGCTTCCTTCGGGGCCACGCCGCGCACAAACCAGCACCGTGCCTCGCGGGTTGAATTTGATCGCGTTGTCAATCAGCTTGCCGAGCAGGCTTCTGAGGAGAATCGGGTCGCTATGAACGATTGCTTCATGCGGAAGAAAAACGAGGTGCACGCCATGTTTCGCCGCCAGCGGCTGGTAAATTGCGGCGAGTTGTCGAAAGAGGGTGTTTGTCGACAGGTTCTCCCGCTGCGCTTCAATACCGGCCATGTCGAGCCGCGACAAAATGATCATGTCTTCCAGTTGCTGGCCCATGGCGTCAGTTGCTTGTTCGATGCGCTGCAACTGGGCGGGTTGTTGTGCCCCCCCGGGGGTGCGCCGGAGTTCGTCGACGAACAGGCGCAAGGCCTGCATCGGTTGTCGCAGGTCATGACTGGCAGCCGCGAGAAAGCGTGCTTTGGCTAGCGCCATGTTTTCGGCTTCCTCTCGTCGTTGCTCGAGTTCGCTGGTGGCATCCCAGACACGGGACTCCAGCGTGAGTTGGTAATGGTGCCGTTCAGTGGTGAAGCGACTGATTTCCCTGAGTTGACGGCGGATCAGCCAGATGGCAATGCCAAGTGTGAACAAGGCTGTGCCGCCGAGCAGCAGGCTGCGTTGGAGATGGCCGTACCATTGAGTGAGGATCAGTGATTTCGGTATGCTGCTGATGACGCGCAGATCGGTATAGCCGGGTACTGGTTCGGCATGGAGAATGAAATCGTCATTTTCTGCCCGGCCGCTGTGGGTGGCGGGGATTTTGCCGGCGAATGTGCCGCCGGCAATCAGCGACCGGAAGTCTGTACTGATGTTTCTTGCTTTTGTCCGTTCGCTTGCTGGCCGGCATGGGGCGATGATCAGGCCTTCGGCATTGACCAGTGCCGATTCGAATTCGGCAAAGGGCCGTGTAGACCAGCAGAGCTCTTCGAAATAATTTGTTTCGGTCGACGCCAGCAGCACACCAACAAATTGTTTTTCTTTGGATTCAACGCGGTGCGCTAAGGCATAGCTTGCCTGACCAGTGTTGCGTCCGATATAGGGGCCGTAAAGTGTGCGTTCCGCGCCGTCGTGCAATGCGGAAAAGTAGGGGCGATCCTTGACGTTTACCTTTGGTGCTGATGCATTCAGGCTGGTAAAGCGTTGGTCACCCCCGGCGTTGAACAGGTAGAGCGCGCGAATTTGCGGCAGGGAGCGTGTCAGGTGTTTTTTCAGGAAGTCGTGGCCTTGTTGAAGCGACCAGTTTTTCCCGTGATCGAGTTGCGCCAGTTGCGGCTCCAGTTCGTCGAGCAGGGTTTCAATGCCGTCGAACGAACGTGCCGTGTGCATGGCCAGCATTCGGCTTGCGTACTGGAGTTGCTGTGTGCCGCGCGCCAGATGACGCCCACGTGAGGCGACGGTATCCACGATGAAGGTAGTCGCCACCAGCAGCATGGCGAGCAGGCTGATGATGAAAATGTGCGCTGCAGAAATTCGGGGTTTGGGTTTCATCGGGTCGCGACGAAATAAAAACATCAGCATAACAGAGCAGCTGCTCATCGGGCCAAAGTGCGACTGAATGCTTCAAGGCAGGAGCGTTTTTTGGTGACCGGCGCCTTTTCAACCGCGCGGATGGTGTGTGGCATGCAGCGATTTGAGCCGCTCTCGTGCGACGTGCGTGTAGATTTGGGTCGTAGAGATATCCGAGTGGCCGAGCAGCAACTGCACGACGCGCAGATCGGCGCCATGATTGAGCAGATGCGTGGCGAAGGCGTGACGCAGGACGTGCGGCGAAAGCCGGGCCGGGTCAATGCCGGCGTGCAGGGCGTAGCGTTTGATCAGCTGCCAGAAAGCCTGACGGCTCATCGCTGCGCCACGGGCAGTGACAAAAAGGTCGTCACTTTGGCGCTTGTCGAGCAGTGCTGATCGTCCTTCGGCAAGATAGCGGCGCAGCCAGTCGATGGCCTCTTCGCCGAGCGGCACCAGGCGTTCCTTGTTGCCCTTGCCGAAGACGCGAACAACACCCATGTCGAAATTGACCTCATGCAGTTTCAGGCTGACCAGCTCCGAGACGCGCAGGCCGGTGGCATACAGTGTTTCGAGCATGGCACGGTCACGCAGGCCAAGCGCGGTTTCATTTTTCGGGGCGGCGAGCAAGGCGTCCACTTGCGCTTCAGAAAGCACCTTGGGCAGACGCGAGGGTTTGGCCGGCATGGCGATCTTCAACGTCGGGTCGGTGCTGCTGCGGCCGCGTGCCAGCAGGTGGCGGTAAAAGCGGCGCAGGGTCGAGATGTAGCGGGCTTGCGAACTGGCGCGCAGCGTCTGCGAGAGCGTCGCGACAAAGCGGGTCAGCGCGACGTCATCGGCGCTGCATAAGGTGCCTAGCCGCTGTTCGGCCAGCCAGCCGGCGAAACGCAGGAGGTCGCTGCGGTAACTGGCCAGCGAGGCTTTGGCGAGGCCGTCTTCAAGCCATAGTGTGTCGCAGAAAGTGTCGATTTCCGCGAGGTCGGCGGCGCCCGGCAGGATGCTTTCAGGTGCTTTCATGCGCCAGCAGCCAGCGCTTCACGTCGAGCAGGAAGCCGCCGCCGTGCCGTGCAAAACCACCCAGACCGCCACCTGTGGCAATCACCCGGTGACAGGGAATGACCAGCGGGAAGGGATTGGCACCGCAAGCCTGGCCAACGGCACGCGGGGCGTTGTGCAGGGCTTTGGCAACTTCGCCATAGGTGCGCGTCTGGTGGCTTGGAATGGCCGCGATCTGTCCCCATACGCGACGTTGAAAGGCCGTTCCAGAGGGACGCAGCGGCAAGCCGAAAATGAAATCCGGATCAGTCAACCAGGCGCGCAACTGGCGTGCGGTTTCGGCCGCCAGCGGATTACTCGGCGCGAGTTCCGCACGTGGTTCGAGAAATTCGATCTGGTGAATTTCCATGTCGTCGCAGCGCACCCCGAGGCAGAACATTGGCGCGGCAATGATCGCCTGATATTTCTGGTCGGGGTGCTTGTTCATCGCTGAAACTCAGGCGGCCTTGCCGAGCAGGCCGAGCTTGATGTCGTCCTGCACCGGGTCCTTGCCGAGCCAGACTTTGAGCAATGCCGTGTAGAAGTCTTCACCCGCAATTTCCTTACCTTTGGCTTGACCGTCCACGCTCAGCTGCGTGCCTTTTCCAGGAATCCAGTCGATCAGGATGATCGAACCGGCTTTGACTTCGCCAAGAGCAACCACCGTTTCAGACCATTGTTTGAGGCGGTCTTTCACAGCGCCCATTTCGGCCTCGGTGCTGTTGTTTGCCATACCGCTTGAAACGGCATTGGCAAAAGTGTCCCCCGAGACGTCTTTTGTCAGATGGATAGCGACCCGTTTCGCGCCTTTTGTCGCCAGTGCCGCGCTGGCATCGCCGGTTTTTGCCGGCAGGTAAAGCGCCATTACGTAGCGCTTGCCGAATTTGCGGCGGACGCCTGTGCCGTTGATGACCAGTTCGTTGCTGCCGATTTTGGTCGTGTCGTCGAATTTGACGCCTTCGACTTCGACGGCCTGGGCAATGCTCAGCGTCAGTGCGGCTGTTGCCGCGAGAATCAGGTATTTCATGCAGTCTCCTTTGGTATTGATTGATTTTTTTGTTTGCGGGCAGGGGTGAGTCATCGCTTGACCGGCGCCCGCGCTCCGGTCGGGCTGTATCAACTACGTATCTGCCCGTTGCCGAGCACAATCCATTTCTGGCTGGTCAGCCCTTCGAGGCCGACCGGGCCTCGAGCGTGGATCTTGTCGGTCGAGATGCCGATTTCGGCCCCCAGTCCATACTCAAAGCCGTCGGCAAAGCGCGTCGAGGCATTGACCATGACCGAAGCCGAGTCGACTTCACGGAGGAAACGCATCGCCTTCGTGTAGTTCTCGCTGATAATTGATTCCGTGTGGTGCGAACCGTAATGGTTGATGTGTTCAATCGCCTCATCGATTCCGGCAACAACCTTGACCGAGATGATCGGGGCCAGAAATTCGGTGGCGTAATCCTCTTCGGTTGCGGTTGTAGCGTTTTTGACCAGGGCCTGTGTTTCGGTACAGCCGCGAATTTCGACGCCCTTTTCGCTGAGCATGGCGGCGATTGGCGGCAGCAAGCGCGCCGCGACCGAGCGCGCGACGAGTAGCGATTCAGTGGTGTTGCAGGTGCCGTAGCGCTGCGTCTTCGAGTTCTCGACAATCTTTAGCGACTTTTCGGCATCGGCGTCGTCGTCGATATAAACATGGCAATTGCCATCGAGGTGCTGGATCATCGGTACGCGCGATTCGGCGAGCAGGCGCGCAATCAGCCCCTTGCCGCCGCGCGGCACAATCACATCGACGTATTCACGCATGGTGATCAGGTGGCCGACAGCGGCCCGGTCGGTGGTGTCAATCACCTGCACGGCGTTGGCCGGCAGGCCGGCGCTGGCCAGTCCTTCCTGCACCAGTGCGGCGATTGCGCGGTTGCTGCGAATGGCTTCGGAGCCGCCGCGCAGGATCGCCGCGTTACCCGACTTCAGACAGAGGGCAGCGGCGTCAGCCGTTACGTTTGGACGCGCTTCGTAAATGATGCCGATGACGCCGAGTGGAACGCGCATTTTGCCCACCTGGATGCCGCTTGGGCGGAATTTCAAGTCGCTGATCTCGCCTACCGGATCGGCCAGTGCAGCCACCTGCTCGACGCCTTCGGCCATTGCGGCGACGCCTTTTTCCGTCAGCGTCAGGCGGTCGAGCATCGCCGCTTCGAGGCCGGCGGCGCGGGCGGCTGCCAGATCTTCCTGATTGGCGGCAAGCAGCGTTGTCGATTCCCGCCGGATGGCGGCGGCAATAGCGCGCAAGGCAGTGTTCTTGGCGTTACTGTCGGCACGCGCGATGGCGCGCGAGGCTTCGCGCGCCTGCTTGCCGACGGCCTGCATGTAGTGCTGGATGTCCATCATCTTTCCGCGTCTGGATCAAAAGTGAATTATAGCCACCGACGCGACAAAAACCCCAATGGAACCATTGGAAAGGAATACACTCTCACCGCTATCGTATCTACCCATCTGCTGATCATGAAACCAAAACTGATTCTGCCTGCTGAAGTAAAGGTCTGCGCAACGTGTAGCTATTGGGATGGTGAGCGCAAAGTCGACACCGAGTTGCGGCTGGTGGTTGTCGAAGAAGCTTGCGAAGGTGAGTGTCTGGTGCAGGAAAAGTGCTGCAGCGGCCTGAGCGACGAAAGTGACAACAAAAGCGAGTGTCTTTGGGAACACCTGGCGCCTGACGAGCCGGCTGCTTAGTTGCCTGCTTAGCTGCCGCGGGTGGCAGCGATGCGTAGTCCAAGTCGCAGAAACTCGTTCCAGATGTCTCCTGCGCCCAGTCCCTTGATCATCCGGTCGATCTGTGCGGCGTGCACCAGTGCGGCATTTGACCGTTTTGCGTCGATACGTTGCAAGGCGCGCTTGATCAGGTTCTGACGCGGTCCCCGCACGTTTGCATCGCGCAGCAGTCCGTCCAGCGGCTGGCCGTTGTGCAGCCCGGTCTTTATTTTCGCCAGCGCGCGTATTTCTTCGGTCATTGCCCAGAGCACCAGCGGCGGTGCTTCACCTTCCTGGTGCAGTCCGTCAATCGTTCGGGTCAGGCGCGCCACGTCGCCGACGAGCAGTGCTTCGCGCAGCCCCTCGATGTCGTAACGGGCGACATTGAGTACGGCATCCTGAATCTGCGCCAGACTGAGCGCGCCGGGTGGGTGCAGGAGTCCGAGCTTCTGGATTTCCTGATGGGCTGCGATCAGGTTGCCTTCAACGCGCTCGGCGATAAAGCGCAGGGCTTCGCTATCGGCGCTTTGTTGCTGGCGGCGCAGGCGGCCGGCAAGCCAGGCGGGGAGGTCGGCCAGGCTTGGCGGTATCAGTTTGATGGCAACGCCAGCGGCAGCCAGCGCCCCGAGCCAAGCGGCTTTTTCCTCTTTCCAGTCGAGCCCGGGCAGGGTGACGAGCAACAAGGCGTCGGGTGAAGGCCGGGCGCAGTACTCCTGTATTGCCGCGCCGCCGTCACGCCCGGGTTTGCCGGTCGGGATGCGCAGGTCGATCAGCTTGCGACTGCCGAACAGCGACATATTGCCCGTCGCGTGGTGCAATTCCGTCCAGTTGAAGCCGGTCAGCACCGTAAGCACTTCGCGCTCGTCAAAGCCCCGGCGCCGTGCCACAGCACGGATCGTATCAGCGGCCTCGATCACGAGTAGCGGTTCGTCGCCATAAACAACATAGACCGGTTTGAGCTCGCGCTCAAGATGGGCTGCCAGTTGTTCGCCGTTCAGTTGCATCGGTCTGGGCGCCTTTACTGCGCGGCGGCCGGTGGTGTCGGTTTGACGGCGGCTAGCCGGCGCATGATCTGCTGCACCATGTCGCTCTGCATGTCGCGCCACAGCAGGATTTCCTCCTGTTCCTTGGCCAGCACGTTCGAGTCATCGTAAGTCAAGTCGCGCGTCAGCTCGATTTCGTTGGGAAGTGTCAGGGCGCGTCCCTTGTTGTCGGCAATCTGGTAAGCGTAGCGGTAGCGCAGGCGAATTTCGCGCACACGACCCGTGCCAGACAGCGACAGGATGATTTTCTCGCGGGCATCGACGGTCGGGATGAACTGCGCCTGAGCGTCGTCGGCCGTCTCTGCCAGTCGTGTCGATTCCGAGGCGCGGATTGCCCGTTTGAGGCCGGCGCCAATCTCTGAGTAGTCCGGCATCGACAGGTACAGACTCTCGTAAGGCAGTGCGTAGGAGCCGCGCAGCTGAAAGCCGCAGCCGGTGAGCAGCGTGAGGGTCAGGGCAAGGAGGATGGCGCGCATCGGGAAATCCCTTATACGACAATATTGATCAGGCGACCGGGAACGACGATCAGCTTTTTCGGCGGCTGACCCTGAAGCTGTTTCTGTGCCGCTTCGCAAGCCAGCGCCATGGCTTCGATGGCCGCCTTGTCGGCGCTGGCCGCGACGCGCAGGCTGCCACGCAGCTTGCCGTTGATCTGCAGCATCAGTTCGATTTCGTCCTGCAGCAGTGCGCTTTCGTCGACCTTCGGGAAGAAGTGCGCGCCGGCTTCCTGGCCGGGTTTCAGCGCGGCGTAGAGCGCTTCGCAGGCGTGTGGCACGATCGGGTAGAGCATCAGGGCGCAGGCTTCGAGCGCCTCTTGTTTCACTGCGCGCGCGCTGGTGGAGTCGTCGCTGAGTTTGGCGTAGGCGTTGAGCAGTTCCATCACGGCGGCGATCGCCGTGTTGAACTGCTTGCGCCGGCCGTAGTCGTCGGCGACCTTGCCGATCGTGTGGTGCAGCTGGCGGCGGAAGGATTTGAGTTCGGCCGATAGGTCGTTTGCCTCGCCGCTGCTGTAAGGCGCAACGAGACCGCCTTCGACGTGTTCGAAGACCAGGCGCCAGACGCGCTTGAGAAAGCGGAAAGCGCCTTCGACGCCGGCGTCGGACCATTCGAGCGACTGGTCGGGCGGGCTGGCGAACATGATGAACAGGCGCGCCGTGTCGGCGCCGTACTGGTCGATCAGCGACTGCGGATCGACGCCGTTGTTCTTCGACTTGGCCATCTTCTCGGTGCCGCCGATGACCACCGGCAGGCCGTCGGCGCGCAAGGTGGCGCCGGTCGCGCGACCGCGCTCATCGTGCGTGACCTCGACATCGGCCGGGTTGATCCATTCTTTCTTGCCATTCGCTTCTTCGCGGTAGAAAGTCGGCGCGATGACCATGCCCTGCGTCAGCAGGTGGGCGAAAGGTTCGTCGAGTCGAGCTGTTTCCACACTCGCGCCAAACAGGCCGACGTCGCGCATCAGCTTAGTGAAGAAGCGCGAGTAGAGCAGGTGCAGGATGGCGTGCTCGATGCCGCCGATGTACTGGTCGATGCCGCCCTTGCACCAGTAGGCGACGCGTTCGTCGACCATCGCCTGGTCGTTGTCCGGGCAGCAGAAGCGCAGAAAATACCACGATGACTCGACGAAGGTGTCCATCGTGTCGGTTTCGCGGCGCGCGGGTTTGCCGCATTTCGGGCAAGCGCATTCATAAAACTCGGGCATTCGGGCAAGCGGCGAGCCGGCACCGTCGACCGTCACGTTCTCGGGCAGGACGACCGGTAACTGGTCGTCAGGCACCGGCACGTCGCCGCAACCCGGCTTGCCGTCGTGACCCTCGCAGTGGATGATCGGGATCGGGCAGCCCCAATAGCGCTGGCGCGAGATGCCCCAGTCGCGCAGGCGGAACTGCGTGCGCTTGGCGCCAAGATTCTTGGCGGCGAGGTCGGTGGCGATCGCGTCGAAGGCGGCCGAAAAATCGAGTCCGTCGTATTTGCCGGAATTCACGCAGATGCCGTATTCGGCGTAAGCATCGTTCCACGGGGCTGCGACCGCGCTATAGGTATTGGCCTGCGAGCCAATAACCATGCGGATCTCCAGACCATACTTGGTGGCGAAAGCGAAGTCGCGCTCGTCGTGCGCCGGCACCGCCATCACGGCGCCTTCGCCGTAGCCCATCAGCACGTAGTTGGCGACCCACACCGGCAGCTTCTCGCCGTTCAGCGGGTGCGTGACGAACAGGCCGGTTGGCAGGCCTTTTTTCTCCATCGTTGCCATGTCGGCTTCGGCCACACCGCCGCGCTTGCATTCCTCGATGAAGGCCTGCAGCTCGGGGTTGCCGGCGGCGGCCTGCGTCGCCAGTGCGTGCTCGGCGGCGACGGCGACGTAGGTGGCGCCCATCAGCGTGTCGGGACGGGTGGTGAAGACCTTGAGCGCGCCGTCCTTGCCGATCGACGCGGCGTCGTAGGGGAAGCTCACTTCGCAGCCGAAGCTCTTGCCGATCCAGTTCTTCTGCATCAGCTTGACCTGCTCCGGCCAGCCGCCAAGCTGGTCGAGGTCGGCCAGCAGTTCGTCGGCGTAGGCGGTGATCTTCATGTAGTACATCGGGATTTCGCGCTTCTCGATCAGCGCGCCCGAGCGCCAGCCGCGGCCGTCGATCACCTGCTCATTGGCGAGTACGGTGTGGTCGAGCGGATCCCAGTTCACCGTGCCGAGGCGTTTGTAGATCAGTCCTTTTTCGTACAAACGTGTAAACAGCCATTGTTCCCAGCGGTAATAGTCCGGCTTGCAGGTGGCGAGTTCGCGTTCCCAGTCGATGGCGAAGCCGAGGCGCTTGAGCTGGCTGCGCATGTAGTCGATGTTGGCGTAGGTCCACTGCGCCGGCGGCACCTTGTTCTGGATCGCCGCGTTCTCGGCCGGCATGCCGAAAGCGTCCCAGCCCATCGGCTGCATCACGTTGAAGCCCTGCATCTTGTGGAAACGCGCCAGCACGTCGCCGATCGTGTAGTTGCGCACGTGCCCCATGTGCAGCTTGCCCGAGGGGTAGGGGAACATCGACAGGCAGTAATACTTGGGTTTGGAGAGGTCTTCGATGGCGCGCGCGGCGCCGGTCTTGTTCCAGTGGTCCTGGGCGGCGAGCTCGATGTCCGCGGGTTGGTATTTTTCCTGCATGGCCGGTAATGATCGCAAAATGGGCTAAACCGTGGATTATACGCGGTTTGGCTTGCCGGGCCGGCGTCCGGAGCGCCTGTTGAGCGGCGCGCAGGGTGGGGCAGCCGGATAATTTTTAGGCTTTGTCTTTCGCGCGCGGCTCGTGCAGAATTGCAAAAAAAACAATAAGGGCATCGGAATCGTCGGATG
>JBIKLY010000003.1:0-83637 GCA_044359525.1 Rhodocyclaceae bacterium
CCGAGGGAATACGCAAAGAAAGACATGAACACCGTGAGGGCTAACGTGATGTCGACGACAAAACGGGAAGTAAACAGGATATTGGACTGACCAATATTCTGGCGCTGGGGATTTTTGTGCTGTATAGTTGTACAGTATCGAATATCTCGGAGCTTACCATGCCTGATAATTCCTCTGCGGTTGAAGTGTCGCTGGATTCGCCTCGTTTGCTTGATCGCGTGCGCGCCAGGTTGCGTGTCAAGCACTATAGCATACGCACTGAAACAGCATATCTTGGATGGATCAAGCGCTATATTCGCTTTCATGGCAGGCGCCATCCCGCCGAAATGGGGCGGCTCGAAGCGGAGGCTTTCCTGAGTTCGCTGGCGGTTGAGCGCAACGTCAGCGCGGCGACGCAGAATCAGGCTTTAAGCGCCTTGCTCTTTCTCTATAAAGAAGTTCTGGAGATCGAGTTGCCGTGGCTGAAAGATGTCACGCGTGCCAAGAAGCCGGCCCGCCTGCCGACAGTACTGACGCAGGAAGAAACGGCCGCATTATTCGATCATATGAATGACGGCGAGGTGAAGCTGATCGCACGCCTCCTCTATGGCAGCGGCTTACGGCTGCTCGAAGGCTTGCGCTTGCGCGTCAAGGATGTTGATTTCTCGCGTCGCGAGTTGATCATCCGTGACGGAAAGGGTGGGAAAGACAGGGTGACTATGCTTGCAACACAATTGCTGGAACCCCTGCAACTGCAGGTTGCCCGCCGCCGGTTGATGCACGATGAGGATCTGGCCAGGGGGCGCGGTGATGTGTGGTTACCCGAAGCTTTGTCCGTCAAGTATCCGGCGGCACAGCGCGCTTTTGGCTGGCAATATGTTTTTCCTGCTGCCGGCTATTCGGTCGATCCGCGCAGCGGCGCGGTGCGTCGCCATCACGTAGACGAAAAACGCATCCAGCGTGCCGTCAAAGCGGCTGCCTTGAAGGCTGGCATCGTCAAGCAGGTTTCGCCGCACACCCTGCGCCACTCCTTCGCCACGCATCTGCTCGAAGCCGGCTATGACATCCGCACGGTGCAGGAGTTGCTCGGCCATTCGGATGTTTCAACGACGATGATTTACACGCACGTCCTCAATCGCGGCGGGCGTGGCGTATCCAGCCCGCTCGACCGACTGGGTGCCGGCCCCGGCGCTTGAACAGCGCTGCCCTGCCCTACTCCCCTCTTCAATGGAAATCCCGGCTCGCTGCCGGCAACTTGCCGAGCAGTGCGCTCAGATCGACCAGACGTTTGGCGACCAAGTGCACGACATTGCCTTCGCGCTGCACCTGCCCCAGCACGCCGAGCAGGCGCGCGCCGAGGAGTTCGCGGCGTTGTTTGTCGACGAGTTTTGCGTGGACGACGATGTTGGCGAAGCCGGTTTCGTCTTCGAGGGTAACGAAGACGATGCCGCTTGCCGTGCCCGGCCGCTGGCGGCAGGTGACGATGCCGGCAGCGCGCGCCAGTTGGCGGTCAGCGGCGTTTTGCAACGCACCGGCGGAGATGAAGCGTTGCGCGGCGAGTCGTGCGCGCAGCAGAGCCAGCGGGTGGCGGCCCAGCGTCAGGCCGATGCTGGCGTAGTCGGCGATCAGGTTTTCGCCTTCACTCGGCGCAGCAAGTTCGGGCATGGCTTCCTGCGGCGCGGCGTAATCGAGCAGGTCGAGTTGCACGGCGGCGCTGGCCGCGGCCCATGCGGCCTCGCGGCGATGGCCGGCGAGCGAGGCCAGCGCACCAGCCGCGGCCAGTGCGTCGAGGTCACTGCGCGCCAGCCTGGCACGCGCCGCGAGATCGGCGACACTGGCAAAGGCTTGTTGCTGGCGGGCGTCAAGCAAGGCCGCGACACCGGCACGCGATAGGCCGGCAACACCGCCAAAACCGAGCCGAACTGCGGCAGAGGCTTCAAGTCCAGCCTCCCAGTGGCTGCCCTGCACGCTCACCGGGCGCACCTCAACGCCATGCCGCTGTGCATCCTGTACCAGTTGCGAGGGCGCGTAGAAGCCCATCGGCTGGCTGTTGAGCAAGGCGCAAAGAAAAGCCGCCGGGTGGTGGCACTTGAGCCACGCCGAGGCATAGACAAGCAACGCAAACGAGGCGGCGTGCGACTCGGGAAAACCGTATTCGCCAAAGCCCTTGATCTGCGCAAAGATACGGCGCGCAAAGTCTTCGCTGTGGCCGCGCTCGCGCATGCCGTCGATCAGTTTTTTCTCGAAAGGTTCGAGCCCGCCTTTGCGACGCCAAGCGGCCATGGCGCGGCGCAGGTTGTCAGCCTCGCCGGGGGTGAAGCCGGCCGCGACGACCGCCAGTTGCATCACCTGCTCCTGAAAAATCGGCACGCCGCAGGTGCGGCCAAGCACGGCGGCGATCTCCGGGCGCATCGGCTCGATGCGCTCCTTGCCGTGGCGGCGGCGCAAGTAGGGGTGCACCATGTCGCCCTGGATCGGGCCGGGTCGAACCAGCGCGACTTCAATTACGAGATCATAAAAATTGCGTGGCCGCAGGCGCGGCAGCATGGCCATCTGGGCGCGCGATTCGATCTGGAAGACGCCGACCGTATCGGCCGCGCAGATCATTTTGTACACCGCCGGGTCTTCAGGCGGGATGTCCTGCAGGCGCATGCCAAGCAGGCCGAGCGCGCGCTGGATGGCCGAGAGCATGCCGAGGGCGAGGATGTCGATTTTCAGCAGGCCAAGCGTATCGAGGTCGTCCTTGTCCCACTGGATGACGGTGCGCTCAAGCATCGCGGCATTTTCTACCGGCACCAGCCGGGAGAGTGGCCCGCGCGAGATGACGAAGCCGCCGACGTGCTGCGAGAGGTGACGCGGAAAGCCGCGTAGTGCTTCGGCCAGCGCCAGCCACTTGGCAACGCGCGGTGACTGCGGGTCGAGGCCGACCGAACGCAGGCGCTCGGGCAGTTGATCGCGTTGATCCCACCACGCCAGCGAGCCGGCCAGCGCGTCGATCTGCGCCGTACCAAAGCCGAGCGCGCGGCCAGCGTCGCGCAGCGCACCGCGCGTGCGCCAGGTAATCACGGCTGCCGTCAACGCAGCACGCTCGCGGCCGTACTTGGTGTAGAGATACTGGATGACTTCTTCGCGCCGCTCGTGCTCGAAGTCGACGTCGATATCGGGCGGCTCACCGCGTTCTTTGGAGATGAAGCGCTCGAACAGCAGGCTGGAGCGTGCCGGGTCGACTTCGGTAATGCCGAGCGCGTAACACACCGCCGAGTTGGCCGCCGAGCCGCGCCCCTGGCAGAGGATGTTACGCCTGCGCGCAAAATTGACGATGTCGTAGACGGTCAGAAAATAGGGCTCGTAGCCAAGTTCGCCGATCAGCTGGAGTTCGTGTTCGATACGGTCGCTGACGCTGGCCGGCACAACATCGCCATAACGCCGTGCCAGGCCCTGCGCCGTTTCGGCACGCAGGAAGGCGGCCGGCGTCTGGCCGTGCGGCACCACTTCATCCGGGTATTCGTAGCGCAATTCGTCGAGCGAAAAGCTGCAACGCGCGGCAACGGCCAGCGTTTCGGCGAGCAGCACCGGCGGGTAAAGCCGCGCCAGCCGGAGGCGGGTGCGCAGATGGCGTTCGCCGTTGGCAAATAGCGCGTGGCCGGCAGCAAAGACGGTGGTGTTGAGGCGAAGCGCCGTCAGCGTGTCCTGCAACGGCCGGCGCGTGCGCAAGTGCATGTGCACGTCACCGGCCGCCAGCGCCGGCAAACCGCTTGCCTCGGCCAGTGCCAGCAGCTCTGCCAGCCGCGTTGCGTCATCGGGGCCGGAATGCAGTTCAACAGCCAGCCAGGCGCGACCGGGGAAACGCGCCGCCAGCCAGCGTCCATCTTCAGGCAGTGCGTTGTTACCCGGCACCCACAGGGCCAGGCAATCGGGTACGGCGCCGCTGGTAAAGGCGAAATCGCCAACGGCTTCAAGATCGCCGCGCGTCAGGCGGTACGCGCCCTTCCCTGCCCGCCGCCGGGCAAGCGTGATGAGCGCCGAGAGGTTGCCGTAACCGGCACGGTTCTGTGCCAGCAACACCAGCTTGAAATCATCGTCAGCAAGGCGGAATTCGGCGCCGATGATGAGTTGCAGCCCTGCCGAATTTGCCCCTTTAGCCGCTTTGTAGGCACGCACCACACCAGCCAGCGAGCATTCGTCGGTGATCGCCAGCGCGTTATAGCCGAGCGCCCGCGCCCGCTCAACCAACTCCTCCGGGTGCGATGCACCACGCAGGAAGGTGAAGTTGGAGCAACAGTGAAGTTCGGCGTAGGCAGGAAGGGCGTCGGGCATGGCAGAATACTGTATAAGATTACAGTATTCTGCTCCTGTCGCCGACAGGCAGCAAGCGTGACAGGGCTATCTTATTAGATCAGCGCCCAGCTTGAACCTAGAAAAAGCAATTCATCCACGAAAATCACTAAAAGCACGAAAAAATCAAACAGATACAAAAATGCAGAACGTAACCTATAGGGTGAGTGGCTAACTCAACTTAACCTGTTGTTTAATTTCGTGTATTTCGTGATTTTCGTGGACAGACTGAGTCTTTTAGGTTGAAACTTTATGCAGAAAAACGGCTGTCAGCAAAAGCCGTCAGGCCGGCCTGCAACTCCGGAAATCTGGCGGCAACCGGCATGGGAAAAGGCCGATAGCGCCGGCGGGATTGCAAACTGGCAGCAAAGGGTTTGTCCAGTTCGTTGATATGACGCTCGAACCAGAGTTCGATATAACGCAGGAATGAATAGGCATCACGAACGCCGCTACGCACCTCGTCAAGCGCCTTGTTAAGGATGCGCAGGCTTTTACGGTGCGTGGCAATGTGCTCAGAGAACTCCAGCCCGTTCTGCCGTGCGATCCGTTCTTCGGTGGCGAAGTGGCGTACAAAAAAATCCATCAGGCTCTCGAAATCACCGATCGGATCATAATCGGCTTCAAAACAGGCGTTTTTGAGGGACTCAATGCGGATAAAAACCTCTTCATGCTCC
The DNA here is from genome assembly GCA_044359525.1 of Rhodocyclaceae bacterium. Classification (GTDB taxonomy): domain Bacteria; phylum Pseudomonadota; class Gammaproteobacteria; order Burkholderiales; family Rhodocyclaceae; genus CAJBIL01. The sequence goes on from JBIKLY010000003.1 coordinate 4,989, forward strand.
GCATCAACCTCCGGCAAATCGATCATCAGGGATTCCGGCAACAAACCGGTATGCATTATCTCCATGGACTGTCTCCTGTTATATGGCAACTGATTTTTCTAAATTATGGATGGAGTGTAGAAACGAGTTGTCCAAAAGACCAGAAAAAATACACGAAAATCATGAAAAAAACCCATGTAAAAACCACCCCGCCTCGCTACGGTATATCCAGAGCCATTCGCTGCGCTGCGACATGACAATAAAATAATCACGGCGCACCTCGCCGACAGCACCAGCCTCACCCGCATCCCACCAGCCGCTTTCAATACGCTCCGGGCCGGCCAGCAGTTGCAAGGGCCCGCCACGCTGCGGGCGGCCGCCAAGCTCCCGTAGCGCCTGCGGCTGCGGCAGGAGCCACAGCGGGCGTGGCACACTGACCGGCGGCGCAGTACGATGACTTTTGTATGAGGGTTTGCGGTGCGCGAGCTGCATCGGCGCGACCGGCTGTGAAGCGTTTTCCGGGCGATGTTCGGCGGCAACCGCCAGACCATGTACGCGGTCATTGCCGAGGCGCGCCTGCAGGCGCTCGACCAGTGCGGCAATCGCCTCATCTGCCACCGCATTTGCCACCGTACTTGCCACCCCATTCTGCCCGCCGCCTGCCCCGGCAAACAGGCTGCCCGTGCGGACAGCCAGCGGCTCGGGCGACTCGGCACGCAGCGTCAGCACTTCAACCGCAGCCGGCAACTCAAGGCGCTGCAGGCGCTCGATGAGCACACGACCGATACGCTCGGCGTTGCGCGTGGCGCCGGTCAGACCAAGCGTCAGGAGAGTTGCCGGACGCTGCCGGGCGCCACGCTCGTGCTCGAACACGAAAACACATTCGCTGATACCACCGCTACGCGCCGCAAGCCAGCCGCAGAGCACGCCGATCAGCCGCCGCCCGGCAAAACCCAGCGCCAGTGCGTTTTCGACACGCGCCGGCAATTCCAGTCGCTCGGCAAAGCGCTCGGGGAAAACGAAGCGGGCGCGCGGGTCAGGCAACTCGCCAAGCGCACGCGCCAGATCGGTGACAAAAGCGACACCCAGACGGCGCGCCAAGCCGGCACGCGGCAGACGCAGCACATCGCCTACTGAACGGGCGCCGAAGCCGCGAAGACGGGCATGATTCTGCGTGGAGAGATTGAATGCCGGGAGCGCGTCAAGCGGCAAGGCGCCAAGGCGACGCGGCAGATCGGCCGGATCAAGACAGGGCGCGTCGTCACCGGCCATCGCCAGCCACTGCGCGGCAAGCGGCGTTGGCGCCAGTGCGGCTTGCGCTACGAAACCCTGTTCACGGCAGCCTTCAACGACCGCTGCAAACAGGACCGCCGCGCCGCCAAAGAGACGCAGGGAACCGGCAACCTCAAGCAACAGCGTCTGTGGCGGCAGCAGGCAAACCTCCGTGGTAAAACTGCCGGCCCAGCAAGCCAGCTGCGCCAGCGCCGCCTGCTCGCGCGCCTCATCACGCTGCTCCACATGCAGGTCGGGCAGCAGCGCCCAAGCGCCGGACAAGCGCATGCCGGGCAGCACGCCAGCCGTCGCGGCCACCTCGTCGGCAACGACGATGCGCTCACGGCTGACGATGGCGCTAGGCGGTGGTCGGCGAGGAAAAGCTTCGAGCGGCAGGCGCGGCAGGTACAGGGCAAGCCAGAGCATGGCGCAGGCCGGAGGAATAGCGCGGGCGGTGAATATTGATCGGCAGCGGCGCCGGCCGCGCGCCGCCACGGCGCTTGAGCAGCCGAACGATCAGGCGCTCGCCCTCGCCTTCGAGCGCCAGACGCAAGGGGGCCGGCGAAGATTGGCCGGCGCAATTCGCCGGGCGGAAAACGAACAGCAGCGTGCGGCTCGCTTCAGCCGCCAGTTGCAAGCGGCGCAGTGCGGTGACATTGGCCTCGGGCAGCCAGGCCACCACCGCGCCAACGCCATCGGCCGCCAGCGCACGTTCGCAGGCCCACGCCGCGTCGCGCCCGGGCGCGCTGGCAACCAGCAGGCGGGCTAGCGCTACGCCGGACTCTTCCAGCGCCGGGGCGTAAAGCGAATACGGCGGCGCAACGCAAACCAGCCAGCCCAGTTCGTCGGCCGACACGCGCGCCAGCGCCGGCAGGAGTAGCGCCAGTTCGCCGACGCCGGTACGCGCCGGCAGCAGCTCGATCAGGCCGCCACGCGGCCAGCCGCCGCCAGGCAACTCGGCATCCAATTCAGCAAAACCAGTAGTGACGCCAGGCAATGGCGCGCCGGCCAGCGCATCGCCACGCCAGACATCGGGGCGTTCAAGAATTTGTGCGAGGGCTGGTGGAGAAGACATGGCAAAGGCCGGTGATTGGACAGACGCTGGCGTCGGGTTTTACATCGGGTTTTACATCGACTCGCTGCCGCGAATCAGCCCGACCGCCAGCCCTTCGATGACCAGCGGGACGTTGCGCGTATCGACAATGATCGGATCAAAATCGGGGTTCTCGGCAATCAGCTCGACGATGGCGCCGTGCTGACGGAAACGTTTGACCGTCACCTCTTCATCGAGCCGCGCAACAACGATCTGGCCGTTGCGCGCTTCGCTGCTGCGGTGCACGGCGAGCAGGTCACCGTCAAAAATGCCGGCGTTGATCATCGACAGGCCTCGCACACGCAGCAGGTAGTCGGCGCGCGGGCTAAACAGGCCGGCGTCGAGCGCATAACGGCGCTGCACGTTTTCAACGGCGAGGATCGGGCTGCCGGCAGCGACACTGCCGATCAGCGGCAGGCCAAGCTGTTCAACGAGGCGGATACCGCGCGCAGAACCCGGCTCAAGGATGATGATGCCTTTTTTAGCCAGCGCCTTGAGGTGTTCTTCGGCAGCATTGTGCGAAGCAAAACCGAAGGCGTTGGCGATCTCCGCCCGCGTTGGCGGGGCGCCAAGCGACTCCAGCGTGCTGCGGATGAACTCGAGAATTTCCTGTTGCCGCGGGGTAAGCTTGATCATGATCGTCGCCTTGGGTTTTGATACTGTATTTTTATACAGCTTGCACTCAAAAAGCAAGCAAAAACCATCGGCAAACGCAAAATAAAAGGGAAATTCTCCGGAGTATCTCTCGTCAGCCTTTTCCAGATCGGTATCACGCACGAGCGGACTTTGCGGCGTTATGATGAACAGGAGTCTCAATCAACGCACTGTCAAAGCACGCAAGCCGCAAAGGAAAGCAAATGGATAAAAAAACGACCCCACGCAGCAAAGCCGCTGCGCATACGCCGACAGAAAACCCCGTTGCCACTGCAAAAACGGCTCGGCAGCGCAGCCCGCGCAAGGCGGCAGCCGGTGACACGGTGCCCGCGCGCGGGCCGCGTGCTATCGAATCGTATGCGGTTTCCGAAGCGGTCGACGCCGCACTTGAAGCAAAAAAGAACGCCGTCAAGGATGTGCTCAAGCTGGCCGCCACCGGCGATAACGTATCACTGGCCAAAGCGCTTGAAGCGATCATGACCGGCGCCTCGCCCGAAGATGCCACAGCGTTGCGCGAAGCGCTGCTGAGCAAGGATGAAACACCCGGCGGAATCCCCCTGAGCAACCCTGATGACCAACTCTCGCCCGACTGGCGTGAAGGCGGCTACCCGTATCACAACCTGATGTCGCGCAAAGCCTACGAGCGGCAGAAATACCGGCTGCAAGTCGAACTGCTCAAATTACAGGCATGGGTGAAGGAGACTGGACAGCGTGTGGTAATCATTTTTGAAGGCCGTGATGCAGCCGGCAAAGGCGGCACCATCAAGCGCCTGATGGAGCACCTCAATCCGCGCGGCGCGCGTGTCGTGGCACTGGAAAAGCCGAGCGAACAGGAACGCGGCCAGTGGTACTTCCAGCGTTACGTACAGCATCTGCCGACGGCTGGCGAAATCGCGCTGTTCGATCGCTCGTGGTACAACCGCGCCGGCGTTGAGCGCGTGATGGGTTTTTGCACCCCGGCCGAATATGATGAATTCATGCGCCAGACCCCGGAGTTCGAACGTACGCTGGTACGCAGCGGCATCCACCTGATCAAGTTCTGGTTCTCGGTCAGCCGCAAGGAGCAACGCCGCCGCTTCAAGGAGCGTGAAGTGCATCCGCTCAAACAGTGGAAGCTCTCACCAATCGACCTCGCCTCACTCGACAAGTGGGAGGACTACACCAAGGCCAAGGAGGCGATGTTCTTCCACACCGACACCGCCGACGCACCGTGGACGGTGATCAAGTCCGACTGCAAGAAGCGAGCACGCCTGAACGCCATGCGTTACGTTCTGCACAAGCTGCCTTATACGGGCAAGGATACCGAGCGGATCAGTCCGCTCGACCCGCTACTGGTTGGCCGTGCACATGTGGTTTATGAGCGAGGGGAACATGCTCAGGGGCCTATTTTGTAAGCTTTTGCAAGCTGAGACCCGGAAAAACCGGCGTGTGAATTAGCCCGAAAGAACCAATCAAAACAGTCCAAAACCCCTCGCATTAGACCGTTCGGGCTATTGAGCAGGAGACTCCCTGCGAGGACAATACCGTGGTAGATCATTCGAACTTCCACAGGCCGACATCAAAATGAAAACCCCGCTCTCTTTTGCAAAAATCACTGGCATTGCGGCTATCGGATTTTTCGCAACGACAACCGCGCAGGCACAGATCACCCCATCGACCGGCGTGCCTGGCAGCATCGACCTGAAGTACTCTAAGGCGAATTTCAACGGCTACAACGATTTTAACAGGGGCAACGGTGATACTTATTCGGCCGGCAGCCTGCTGTTCGACACAAAAGCACCGGCGACATCCGCACCGCTCGGTTCATTTGCCACCTACTGCGTCGAACTGAATGAGCATGTAGGGGCATCGATGCCATGGGTTACCTACACACTGACCGCTTTCACCCCGAATGTCGCCAGCAGCCTTGCACATCTTTATCCGGTTGCTGGGGTCTCACCGGGCACCAAAAACGACTCTTCGGCATTTCAGGCGGCCGTTTGGGAAATCACCCACGAAACAACATCCGGTCCTTACAGCCTCAACGATGGCTCGTTCAAAGGCAGTTTCCAGACGGGATCAATCACGACGCAAGCCAATACCTGGCTGACTGCCGTAAATAATTTCAGCGGCCCGGATTTGTTCAAGGCGCAGAAGTACGTCAGCGCCGGATATCAGGACCAGCTGGTCATCACCGCAGTGCCGGAACCGGAAAGCTACGCCATGCTGCTTGCCGGACTGGGCCTGATGGGAACCATTGCACGTCGCCGCAACAAGCAAAAAACAAGCTGATCCACAGGCTGGTACGGCAACATAAAAAACGGGGCGCAACGTGCGCCCCGTTTTTTATGTCAGTGACCGATCCGGATACCGTGCCAACTACATCGTTTGCATGATTGCCGCAGCCAGCACTTCGCCGGTTTGCGCGCCGGAAACTGCCAGACGACGCTGGATGATGTAGAACGGCACGCCGGTAACACCCAGCCCGCCGACCTTGCTGACCAGCGCCTTGAGTTGCTGCGTGCAGTCGTTGCTCTCCAGATAGGCGATCACGTCTTCCTTGCGATCACCGCATTCGGCCGCAATATCAGCAAGCGTTGCGATATCGCCGATATCTTCACCGCGCTGGAAATGCGCAACAAACAGGCGCTCGACCAGCGCGTCGATTTCTGCCGGCGGATGGCCGGTCGACTGGGCGCGATAAACCAGCCGGTGCGCGCGCAGCGTGTTCGGACGCGTCACGATGCGTTCGAAATCGAATTCAACTCCCGCCTCGCGGCCGGCGTCGGCCACCTCCATCTGCAGCTTGACGACCTTCGTTGGCCCGCCAAACTTGGCTTCAAGGAAAGCGCGATAAGGCTCGCCGCCGGGCGGCGTATCCGGGTTAAGGAAATACGGCAGCCAGTTGAGCTGAAAACGGGTTTTCGGGTGTTTGGCCTGGACCAGCGCCATGGCTTGCGCCATGCGGTGCTTGCCGATGAAACACCAGGGGCAAACGAGGTCGGAAACGATATCAATGGCGACGTTCATGGGGATTAGCAGGTTGATTATTATTGGTGGCAGAAACGACTACCCGGCACCTTAACACAGGCCTCAGGCCGTATTCACAACAGCCGCCGCCCGATGCGCTTCGAGCTCAAGATGGCATGGCGCCAGCAGCAAATGCGCCAGATGCTCGGGATCGTCGGAGTGCATGTATTCGGCGAATGCCGCCAGGCGTGGATCACGCGCATCGCTCAGGGCGGTGAGCAGCGTTCGCGCCGCTTCGCGCGGATTCGCGCCACCGGCCTGATAGCCCGGCCAATCCTTGTAATGCGACAAGAGCTGTGCGCGATGATCCTGATAGAGCGGGCAGTTGCGGGTGAATTCCAGTTCGGCCTGCTTCGCCGCGATTTCTGCGTCGATCTCGGCGTCGGTATTCCGGTAGTGCGCTTTTTCTGCTTCAGTCCAGTGCGGCTTGTCGCCGTGTTTTTCACGCAGGGTCGCCGCCGTGTTTTTCAGCGCAATCTGCGAATGCGTACCGGCATCGCGAAAGATGTGGACGAGGTCCTTGCCATGCCCCTCAGTCCCGACATAGCGCACACTCGACGTGATGCGCCGTGGATTAAAGTCGAACTGGCGGGCGCAGGCGGCGCGCAAAGTGTCGAAGAGTTCGTTGATTTTCGCTGGGCTCACAGGTCAATCCTTTCGTTCAGACATTCGCGCTGCGCTTGCAACGACGGCCAATGGCTGTCAGAAGCATACACCGCTTACCTGGCGGCAGAATCAATGATGGCTTTCAGGGAAATCGAATAGGTGTGCTGCAGCTGTTCAGCGTCATAACGGTGTTCAATACCCACCGGGCAACTGACGCGTGCGACACAGGTCGCCTGGCAGCGCGATGACGACGCCTTGCGGTAGCTGATGCATTTGATGAGATCAAAGGCACCGCCGGCAAGCGCCCCCGCGGGGCAAGCAGCAATGCACGCCTTCTCCGTACAGCGATCGCACGGCGATTCACTTTGCACCGGCTTCGTTGCTTCGAGATCGGTATCGGCCAGCAGCACGACGCGATACGCATACCACGTGCCCCAGGTTTTCTGGATGCCGATCATCATCGGCGAGGTGTGGTGCCAGCCGGCGATTTTACCGAGCGCCTGTAGGCCGACCGCGCTGTCGCCCGGATAAATCACGGCATGCGCCTGCCCGGCGAAATGCGTCGCGAACCATTGTTCGACGGTGTGCACGCTGAATTCGTCAATCGGGTTTTCCGGGCGGCTGCCGGATGCCTTGAGCGCACGCCAGAGGGTCTTGCCGGCGTGGCCGATCAGGATCAACTGATGGTAACGATGTTCCGGGTCATGGCTGCGGCGCAGCCCGGCAAGCATCTCTGCGGGCAATGCATCAAGGTCGATGACGGCCTGCAGATTGAGGCCGGCGCGATCGAGCGCGGTGAAGTCAGCTAGCGCCATGTACGCCATCGATGCGGGCCAGCGCCTGTTCAATCGCACTCACGTCGACGGGGCGAACAAGCCGCGCAACCTCCCTGCCCGCGCACAAAAAAATCAGCGTTGGCCAGAGTTTGACTTTGAATGAACGCCCCAGCCGACGACCCGGACCATCTTCGATCCGCAGGTGGCGGACCTGCGGGTGAGCGGCAAATGCGGCAGCAATCAGCGGCTGCGCGGCGATGCAGTGGCCGCACCAGGCGGTGCCGAATTCGATCATCACCGGTTCCGGTTGCGCATCAATCTCGGCACGTTGCGGTTCGATCTCGACAAAGCGGGGGCTCAGACCCATAGCGGGCTCCTCATCAACCGTCCGGTCAGGCGAAGACGGCTTTCATTTCCTGCGTATCGTGATGAATTTCCGGCAATAGCTCGGCAAAGTTCTCACGGACGATGCCTGACGCGCCGATTTCCGGGTCAATCTCCTGATGAAACCATTCAAAATGAGCGCCGGCCAGGATATTGCCGACATAAACGATTTCGGCCAGCGTGCGTACGGTTATCGGCACAGCAAGCGGCTGGTCATGATCAATGGTGGCTTCAATGATTTTTTCTGGCATGCCGAGCGCATTGAGCAGCGTGACCCCGATACTTTCATGCCACTGCATGATCAAGTATTTGACCGTGTCCGGCCGGTCACGCAGTTCCGGGTACTGAGCAGCACGATAGAGCATGTAGAAAGCACCGAGGTCGTGAACCAGCCCGGCCAGCAACGCCTCATCCGGATTGATCTGGGTATGGGTGCGTGCCAGGATGCGCGATGCGGCAGCCGTCCGGATGGAATGGTCCCAGAGGTCTCGTGTCAGCTCACTGAAGACCACCATATCTTTCGCGCGCAGGATCTGGCTCATGGCAATCGCCAGGGCGGTGGTACGCACCAGATTCATGCCCAGACGGCTGATCGCCGCCGGAAGATTGCGAGCCGGCGTACCATCCGGGCTATAACGCGCGGAATTGGCCAGTTGCATCAGCTTGGCGGCAACCAGCGGTTCAACGTTGACGACCTGAGCAATGCGCGCGATGGGCAGATCCGGGTCTTGCAATTCTTTACGCAGGCGGAAAGCAGCATCAAAGTAAGTGGGGAAAACCACCTCGCCTTTCAGCTCTTCTGCAATGTCCTCAAGCATACGAAAGCGTTGGGCATTGAGTGCTTCACCGACCTTATCGGCGACCGGTTCCCGGCTTGTGTTCATGAACGACAGATTTCCCCTGACTGTTGCTGCTTGAGTCTGCGGGTCAGCAAAACATGAAAGCCAACCAGGGCGGTCAAGCAAGCCGCTCCAATTCATCTCCACACCCGCTACGCATGTTTCCCGGCAAGCTGCCGAGGCGGCAATGGTAGCAGTATTACACCCCAGGAAGCGGTAGCCGCGCGCTTCAATCCTGCAGTTCAAGCCGGTCGCGAAAGTGTTGCAGCGCCTCCGGGTTGGCCAGCGCTTCGATATTTTTTACGTCCCGGTGGTGGACGATGTTACGCACCGCAAGTTCCACGATTTTGCCACTCTTGGTACGCGGAATGTCGGCGACCTGCAGCACTTTGGCCGGTACGTGGCGCGGCGTGGTGTTCTGGCGGATCTGCTGTTTGATGCGGGCGACCAATGCCGCGTCGAGCGTCACGCCATCGCGCAGCTTGACGAAGAGAACCACCCTGATGTCATGTTCCCAGTCCTGCCCGATGACCAGCGATTCGACGACCTCTTCCAGCTGCTCGACCTGCCGGTAGATCTCCGCCGTACCGATACGTACGCCACCGGGGTTGAGTACGGCATCGGAACGCCCGTAGATGATCATGCCTTCGTGCGCAGTCAACTCGACGAAATCACCATGGCACCAGATGTTGTCGAAATTCTCGAAATAAGCAGCGCGGTATTTGCTACCGTCGGCATCGTTCCAGAAGCCGATCGGCATCGCCGGGAACGGCGCCGTGCAAACAAGCTCGCCGCGCTCACCCTTCCCTGCGGGAATCGGCTGGCCTTCGTCGTCATAAACATTGACTGCCATGCCGAGACCGCGACATTGCAGCTCGCCGCGATAGACCGGAAGGGTCGGGCAGCCAAGCGCAAAGCATGACAGGATATCGGTACCACCTGAAATCGAGGCGAGCAACACATCGGCCTTGATGTCGCGATAAACATAATCGAAACTCTCCGGCGCGAGCGGGCTGCCGGTCGAGAAGATGGCGCGCAGTTCAGCCAGCCGATGCGTTTCGCGCGGTTTGAGGCCCGTCTTGGCGGCCGCGTCGATGAACTTGGCCGAGGTGCCAAAATGCGTCATCCCTTCGGCGTCGGCGTAGTCAAACAACACCTTGCCATGGTCGGCAAACGGGCTGCCGTCGTAGAGCAGCAAGGTGGCCTGTGAAGCAAGCCCGGAGACCAGCCAGTTCCACATCATCCAGCCGCAGGTCGTGAAATAGAAAACCCGGTCACCGGGTTTCACGTCACCGTGCAGCTGGTGCTCCTTGAGGTGCTGCAGCAGCGCGCCGCCATGGCAATGCACGATGCATTTTGGTACGCCGGTGGTGCCCGAAGAGAACATGATGAACAGCGGATGATCGAAAGCGAGGGGTACAAAATCGATCTCGGCGCAGTTGAATGGCGTGATGAAATCGACCCAACGCACGCCATTTTTTATCACGCTGATATCGGGTGCATCGCTCAGATAGGAAACAACGACCGTACGCACAAGCGAAGGCATCTGCCCGGCAACCTCGGCGTTTTTGGCCAGACAATCGACCGGCTTGCCGTTGTACCAGTAGCCATCGACGCAAACCAGCACCTTGGGTTCAATCTGGCCAAAACGATCGAGCACCCCCTGCACGCCGAAATCCGGTGAGGCTGACGACCAGATGGCGCCAAGCGATGCGGTGGCGAGCATGGCGATGATCGCTTCCGGCATGTTCGGCAGGTAGCCGGCGACCCGATCGCCTTTGACTACACCGGCCGCCTGCAGGGCCTGCGCAAAACGCGAGACCTGCGCGTGCAGTTCCTTGTTTGAAAGGTGACGTTTAACCTGATCTTCACCCCAAAAAACGAGCGCATCACAGTCATCACGACGTCGCAGCTGGTTCTCTGCATAGTTGAGCCGCGCCTGCGGAAACCATGTTGCACCGGGCATGCGGTCAGCGTTTTCCAGAACGGCATTGCCACGCTCTCCGAGCACGCCGCATTCGTCCCACACCGATGTCCAGAAGGCTTCAGGCTGCGCCACCGACCAGCGCCAGAGACTGGCGTAATCGGTGCAGGCCGCATTCCAGCGTGCGTTGACGGCATCGGTGAAGGCCGTCACCCTCGCCGTGGCGATACGATCGGCGCCGGGGCGCCAGAGTGCCTGCTGATCCATGGGCTTCATCCGTTTGTCTTTGGCTGGTTTTTATTCGTCGAGCTGAGCACGCAGTTTGTCAGGGATGGCAACCGATTTTCCGCTCGCCACGTCCATCCAGACGATCTTCGATTCACCGGTCGCGTAAAGCGTATCATCGCCCTGCAGGCGAATTTCATAGTGAGTAGGAATGCTGCTACGCCCGGGCTGGCCGCAATACATCCGGATGTCGACAACACCGGGGTAGTTCAGCGGAACGAGGAAAGTGCAACTGGCGTTAATGATTACCGGTGCTGAACCTTCGGGTCGTACCTTGAAACCAAGCTGCTCAAGATATTCAACACGGCACTGCTCCATGAAGCGAAAGTAGATCGTGTTGTTGACGTGGCCGTAGGCGTCCATGTCACCCCAGCGAATGGGGATCAGGCTGCTCTGTACCAGTTTGCGCTGGCTGTTCATGAGGCTTCCTTTTTGGCTTTCTAGAGGTTTATGTCTAACACTTGAGTTGACTCAAAAGTGCTTTTTTCCATACGATACCGTATTGTAAAAACCATAACAACAAGTCGCACCGGAGAAGAGGAAAAACATGCAACGTGAAGCCATGGAATACGATGTCGTCGTCGTCGGTGGCGGCCCGGCCGGGCTGGCTGCGGCGATCCGCCTGAAGCAGCTGGCAGCGGAAAACAAAGGCGAATTCAACGTCTGCCTGATCGAGAAAGGTGCCGAAATCGGCGGTCACATACTTTCCGGCGCCGTCATGGATCCACGCGCCCTCAGCGAACTTTTTCCCGACTGGCAGGCACTCGGTGCGCCGCTCAAGGCCGCCGTCAGCGAAGACCGCTTCTTCATTCTCGACGCGGATGGCGGCACGCAGGTACCGAACTGGCTGCTGCCCGACTGCTTCCACAATGAAGGCAACTACGTCATCAGCCTCGGCAATCTCTGCCGCTGGCTCGGCCAGCAGGCCGAAGCGCTCGGCGTCGAAATCTACCCCGGCTTTGCCGGTGCCGAAATCCTCTACAACGACGATGGCTCGGTCAAGGGCATCGCCACCGGCGACATGGGGCTGCTGAAAGACGGCACACCCGGCCCGGCGCATCAGGTCGGCATGGAGTTGCACGCTAAATACACGCTGTTTGCCGAAGGCTGCCGTGGCCACCTCGGCAAACAGATCGAGCAGAAATTCAATCTGCGCGAAGGTGCCGATCCACAGGTGTACGGCCTCGGCATCAAGGAGCTGTGGGAAATCAAGCCAGAGAAACACCAGACCGGCCTGGTCATCCACACCGGCGGCTGGCCGCTGCAGCCAGACACCTACGGCGGCGGCTTCCTCTATCACATGGAAGACAATCTGGTGTCGGTCGGCTTCGTCACCGGCCTTGGCTATACCAATCCGTATCTGTCGCCGTACGAGGAATTCCAGCGCCTGAAAACCAATCCGAAGATCCGCAACTTCCTCGAAGGCGGCACGCGTATTGCCTACGGCGCGCGCGCCCTCGCCGCCGGCGGCCTGCAGTCGCTGCCGAAAACAGTTTTTCCGGGTGGCGCATTGATCGGCGACGATGCCGGCTTCCTCAACGCGGCGCGTATCAAGGGCTCGCACTGCGCGATCAAGACCGGTGCGCTGGCCGCCGAAGCGGCCTTCGCTGCGGTGGCTGCCGGGCGCACGGGCGACGAACTGACCGCCTACCCGGAGGCCTTCCGCCAGAGCTGGCTTTACGAAGAGTTGCACAAGGCGCGCAACTTCAAACCGTGGATGGCCAAGGGTCTGCACCTCGGTGGCCTGATGTTCGGTATCGACCAGCTTGTCTTCCGTGGCAAGGCGCCATGGACGCTGCACCACAGCGGCCCCGACCACAGCAAGCTGAAGAAAGCCGCCGATTGCCAGCCGATTGCCTATCCTAAACCCGATGGCGTGATCACCTTCGACCGCCTGTCGTCGGTCTTCATCTCCAACACCAACCACGAGGAAGACGAGCCCTGCCATCTGACGCTGAAGGATGCATCAGTGCCGATCAAGGTGAATCTGGCGCTCTACGATGCGCCCGAGCAGCGTTACTGCCCGGCTGGCGTCTATGAGATCGTGCGCGACGAGGCCGGTTTGAATCCACGTCTGCAGATCAACGCGCAGAACTGCGTGCACTGCAAGACCTGCGACATCAAGGATCCGACGCAAAACATCAACTGGGTGGTACCGCAGGGCGGCGAGGGGCCGAACTACCCGAATATGTAATAAACATACTGAAGTTGTTGGGCAAGTATGGTGCTGGGGCTGATGCCCACCAACCGGAGATGGCATTGAAAACGCCAAAAATATTACCGTGGATTGGCCGCAGGGCAGCTCTCAGCGACCAATTGACCTTGAAGCTATGGCGTCGCGCGTCGGGCGAGGCGGCAAACCGGTGTGGATCCTGGAATAGTTCGGCCTACTGTGCAGAGGCGATGGCTCGCTTCATCGGTCTGGTCGAGGACGAGTCGGTGAGCGGCCAGCCAATCTATTCGATGAGTTTGCTGAACTTGATGTGCGCGAACCAGGAATTGATATTCGAGTTGAGCAGGCTTGCCATGGAAAGCAGCTCGCATCTGCGACAGCTGTCTTGGGATGTTTTCGTGGCCTTGCGGGAGCGGCGCAAGCAATGCGCTGCAGATCGACTTTCACGGTAAGGCACCAGGCGCTTTCAAGCGCCTTTGTTCAATAATGCTGCGCTGCGGCACGAAAGTACGATAGTTGCTGGATAGCGGTTGTGGTTCGTGGATAACGTTTGCGGCGTGATTGCTTTAACTTGTGATGATGTATTCACGAGAACTTGCGTGGGATTTTTGTCTGGATGGAACAGCGCGAAAAGAAGTTTGCTGGCAGGCAAAAAAATTGATGCGGACTTTTCTGATGCCGCTCCCTTGTGATTGGACAGGTTTCCCGATGCCATCCTGGATCCGCCTTTGCAGCTCCATGTGCCATAAGCAGCAATAGCAGTGGAATGGAAAAAACGATGAAGCTCATTATGTTAATGATGGCGGTGCTGGCAGTTGCCGGCTGCACGCCGACCCCCGACCTGTCGGGAATTGCCAGAGAGCGCCAGAAACCGGTGCAACGCTACGATGTCAGTCAATCGATTGCCAGCAACGGCAAAGTTGTGGTGGTTGGTACCCAGAGCGGTGCCGTGCTGGTCTCCATCGATCAGGGTAAAACCTGGACGCGCAACGAACTTGGGCACGCCTCGCTGCTGGGTATGACTGCCTGTGGCGATAAAGGGTTTTTGGCCATCGACTACTACCACAAGGTCTGGTCGGCCGATCCCGAGGGGAAAAACTGGAAATCCGTGCCGCTGGAAAAGCCGCGTACGCCGCTGGCACTAACCTGTGATCCGCAGGGGGGGTGGTGGGTTGCCGGCGTTAATTCGGTGATCTCGGCAAGCGCCGACGGTGGTCAAACCTGGCATACCACCAACCTTGGTGAAGACGCACAGATCACCAGCATTCAGTTTGTTGACGAGAAACACGGGATTGCCCTTGGCGAGTTTGGTCTGACAGCAACGACCGATGATGGCGGGGCAACCTGGACGATGGGAGCGAAAATTCCAGGCGATTTTTACCCGTATGCCGCCATTTTCGCTGACCGCAATAAGGGTTGGGTAAGTGGTCTGGCGGGCCAAATCCTGCATACCGTTGATGGTGGGAAGACTTGGGTAAAACAGGTCAACGCCGCACAAGCCACGCTCAATCGCCTGTTTATTCATGATGGTGTGCCGTTCGGTGTTGGTGCATCTGGGGTAATTGCCCGTCTCGACGGCGATAGCTGGCGTGCCGTGCCTTATCCCGATGCCGTGCCAGTTTTTCTGGGTGGCGGCGCATCGTTGCCGGGTCAGTCAGCCATCGTAATTGGCGGTCCGGGTGGGTTGCTGCGCAGTGTCAGCATACTCACAAAAAAATAAGAACGGGAGACTAGAGCACCATGGTTACCAAGACACGCCGCGCTATTACGCACGCCCTTCACAAGGCTGAGGAATGGATTTTCCGCAACCCGAAGGTCGTTCTTTCTCTGGTCATGCTGGTGACGATCCTGTTTGGATCTGCACTGCCAAAACTTCGTGTATTTACTGATTTTTCTGATCTTTTGCCGCAGAACCACGCCTACATCAAGGTCTACAACCACCTGAAAGAAAGTTTTGGTGGTGCCAACATGATTGTCATGTCTATTGAAGTGGATAAAGGCACCATCTTCAATGACGAAACGCTCAAACTTATCAACGATGCCACGCAAGGTGTCGACAGTCTGCCGGGTGTCAACCACAACCTGGTCAGCAGCCTGACTCATCGTACGGCACGCAAAGTTTTTCTGGACGACCAGGGTGGCTTCGCTTCCGAGTCCTATTACGATCCACTTAAACCGACACGAACCGTTGCCGAGCTTGATCGCCTGAAGGACGATGTAATTGCCAATCCAACCATCCACGGCCTGCTCGTCTCGCCGGATATGAAGGCGGCGTTGATCAAGGCGCAACTGAACGAAGGTGATATCGATTATCCGGCGACTTTTGCCGCCTTGCAGAAAATTCGCGAAACGCTGGCGATTCCGGGGCATCACATCTACGTGACCGGCAACCCGGTTCTTACCGGCTGGGTATACACCTACCTCAACCAGATCGTCGAGATTCTGGCGTGGACCCTGCTGTTGATGACCACGCTGCTGATTTTTTACTTCCGCCGTCTGTATGGTGTTGCGCTCCCTTTGCTGGGGATTGCCCTGTCCACAATCTGGGGGCTTGGTTTCATGGCAGCCATGGGAATCAATCTTGAGCCCCTGTCGTTGCCGATTCCGTTCCTGATTGCGGCACGTGCTACCTCACACGGCGTACAACTGGTCGTACGCTATTACGAAGAGCTGGCGATCGTTCATGACGGAAAAAAAGCCGCCCGCAATGCGCTCGATGCGCTGTTTCGACCGGGTTCGCTAGCCATCATCGTCGATGCGCTGGGGATAGCCGTGCTGATGCTGGGAGCTGCTCCCTTTAACTTCAAGCTCGGTATGGCCGCTGGCTTCTGGGGCTTTTCGGTCATCTTTACTGTTCATTTTATGGTGCCGCTGGCTTTGACCATTCTGCCTTCGCCCAAAAAGCACGAGAACGGCAATCAGGGTATCCGTAACTTTCTTGGCAAAGCCATGTCGTTGACCGGTGGCACCGAAGGTGGCGCACGCACTATCCTGCTGCTGAGCCTGATCGGCGCTATCGGCGGTGCATACTTTGTAACCAAGGTGCAACTCGGGGAGTCGGAGCCGGGCTCGCCACTGCTGCATTTGAATCACGATTACAACATATCGACCAAGGCGATCAATACCCGCTTCCCCGGTTCCGAGGAGTTGCATGTCATTGCGCGTACCGAGGAGAAAGGCGGCATCAAGCGCCCGGAGGTGATGGCAGCAATCGAGCGTTTCCAGGCGCACATGCTCTCCGACCCGATGCTTGGCGGAACCAAGGCGATGCCAGGCGTTGTGCGCGTGGTGAACAAGCTAACGCACAATGATGATCCGCGCTGGATGCAATTGCCCGATACCGCTACTGAAATTGGCGGCCTGATGTTCGCCTATATGGCATCCAGTCCGATTCCCGGTGCCTTGAAGGAATTCGTCAATGCCAATGAAAACGAAGCCAACATGGTTTTTTATTACAAGGACCATCAAGCCGAAACGATCAATCGCATCGTCGTGTTGGCGGAAGAGGGTATCCGGAAGATCGAGGCCGAAGTTCCGGGGCTGCGCATAGAACTCGGTGGCGGCATCATTGGCGTGACGGCGGCCGGTAATCAGGCATTGCACACCGACCACATGATCATCATCCCGGCAGTCATGCTGCTCGCTTTCTTTCTGGTGATGATTTATTACAGCTCCTTCCATGCCGGTTGGCTGATGGTTTTGCCAATGCTCTTCTCAACGCTGATGACCTACGCCTATATGGGCGCACTGAACATTGGCATCAGCGTCAATACGGTGCCGGTAATCGCCGTCGGCGTCGGCGTCGGTATCGACTACGCAGTGTATTTCATGGACCGCATCCGCGAAGAATTTGCCGTCCTGCGCGATATGAAAAAAGCGGTAATCAATGCCGTCGCCACGACCGGTTACGCCGTCAGTTTTACTGCGGTTACGCTGATCGCTGGTGTTGTCATGTGGATATTCATGTCTGACCTGCGCTTTCAGTCCGATGCGGCAATCCTTCTTTCTTTCATGCTCATCGTTAATGCGATCGCCGCAGTACTGATCGTCCCGGCTTGGTGCATCGTTTTCAAGCCAAATTTTGTTACGTCCGTGCGTTACGACGAAGACGGCATTTTGGAAAATACCTGATTAGAGGCACGCAAGAGGCCAGAAAAAGAGAGGGTCAATCAATGCAATTCATTAGCAGTACTAATTGGAGGAATTTTCATATGAAAGTTAGGCGACAGTACCAAGGGATACCCCTGATCATGGTGGCCACCGCCATGTTGATTTCCGGGAAGGTGTCGGCAGCCGACAACCTGCCGTCCCTCGGTGAGGAGGCGTCTCCATGGCGGGTCGACTTGACCTATGAAAATCATACAGCACGACGCGAACATACAGGCCTCGCCAAGTTCCGGAACACCATGCAAGTCGATGCCGATAGAAAATCCGGCGACGACTGGGGATTCCACAGCACACTGCGCGGTACTTTTGATGGCGTTTATCAGATGAACAGCAGTGAGTATGGTAAGCGGGCGGGCGGGCCGATTGAGCTGGAAAACAGGGGGCTGGGCATGGCCCCCTTCGGGCCGGGTGGTGCACTTGTTCCTGCCGGAGCCGGAACACCGACCGTTGCGCATGGCTTCACAGGCGGTGCGGTCAATCTGGCGGGTGCTTCTGCCGCGACTTTTGCAAACAACCCTAACGATGGCTTACGTGTTTTGGGCGATCGTTGGCATAAAACTGACGGTGGCGTTGCTTTTGGTGTTCCCGTTCGTCCCTGCGACAAGGATAGCAGAGGTTGCCGTGATTTTGGCGGTTACGGCGATCTGAATCAGCGTGAGCTTGAGTCCCCCGAGTTCAACAGCCGCTTCGATTTTGTCCGTGAGCTTTATGCCAAGAAGACGTTCGGCTTGGCGGACGGCAAAGACCTGTTCCTGAAAATCGGCAAGCAGCAGGTTGTTTGGGGGCGAACGGATCTCTTCCGTGTGCTGGATGTAATCAATCCGGTCGATTTCTCGCGTAATAACATTTACGACGAACTGTCGGAGATTCGCATTCCGATGTGGATTGCGCAGGCGGAATACCGGATGGGGGCCAGCGAGTCAATGCAGGATCGCAACATCCAGGTGGTTTGGAACTTCGATAAGTTCCGCCCGAGTAATCTAGGGCAGTGCGGTACCCCCAACGTAATTCTCGATGCGGGCTGCTTCTTCCGTGGAATGGCTAACCTGTGGGACAACGGTGGCACGGTAGCCAACTTTGTTGCTGCGCCGGGTATCGCCAGTGCAGCCAATTTCGGGCCGGGTCAGATTGGTATTCGCGACGTCAATCTGCCAGGGTGGTCTCTCGATAATACCCAGATTGGTGTCAAGTTTGAAGGCGTGACGTTGAATGGTTTGTCTTTCTCACTGAATGCCTTGCACTACCGTTCGCACCTTCCCAGTCTGCATGCCTTCGGTAATAAGGAAACAACGATCAACCCGGCAACCGGAGCGCCCGATCTCTCCAAAAAGTTGATTGCTTTCGATATGCATTTCCCGAAATTGAATATGCTGGGCGGCTCAATGGACTTCCAGCTACCGGCCGTCGGTGCAGCCGTTCGTATGGAAGGTGCGATGACTTGGGGTGAAGAGTTTGCAAACTCCAGCCGCGACGAAATGTATTCGAAAAATAGGGTTTTTCGCAGTGTGATTGGCGTAGATCGTCCAACGTTCATTCCATTTATCAGCACGTCATCGGCAACATTGATTTCTGCTCAGCTGTTCTATCAACACATCTTCGATCACGAAAAGGAGGAAAGCACTTTTGGCCCGATCGGAATGCCTGACTGGAAGGATAACTTCATCGGGACTTTGTTGATCAAGGGCTTCATGAAAAGCGGAACGGTCAGCCCGCAGTTCCTGCTTGCTCATGATTTCCAGGCTCGGGCAACGGCACTTTCACCGCAAATTGAATGGAATTACAGCAATGATTTGAAATTGACGTTCGGTGCCAATTTCAAGCTGTCTGAAGATCGTGACAGGTGGAAGTTCGACGACTGTCGTGCATGTGCTCCATTTGCTCAATTCGCTGGCCCAGGGCAGGCCGTTGGTCAAAACCTAGGCGCTGGTGGCTTTGAGCCTCTAGGTCGTTTCCGCGCTGGCCCGATTGGTGCCGCGTTCAAGGAAAACGATCTCTACGTCAAGCTCAACTACAAGTTCTGATTCAAGAGGAGATATCGCATGAAAAAACATATCAAGGCTTTACTGCCGATGCTGCTCGCCGGTTTGCTTGGCAGCGTTCACGCTGCTACCGAAGCCGATGTTGAAGTTTCATTTAATCCCTATAAAGCCGGGATGCCAAGTCTTCCTGGGTTGAGTGTCGGCACCGTAATCAACAAAGCCAACGTCGAGCAGTTCAAGGATGCTTTCGATCCAGGGCTTTTTGCCATGGTCAAGGATGGCTGGGCAGACATCAAGGTCGGTAAGAGCACCAATTTCCCTCAACCGAAGTCATATATCGAGGCGACACGCAAAAACCTTAACAAGACAAAGCTGGGCGCAAAAAACGGTGAGATTGAAGGATTTCTTGCCGGCCGTCCTTTCCCGGAAGAGCCACAAATCAGCGATCCACGAGCCGGCGAGAAGCTTGCCTGGAACTTCAAGTACAGCGTGAACTATGGTGACTCGGGTTCGATTTATCCGTTTTACTGGCGCTACCGAAATGCCGCTACCAGCGAGATCGAACGAACCATCAAGTTCGAGTTCCATTTCCTTAACTTCATGCACCGTACGGAGCAGGCGCCGATTCCCGAAGTGACACCGAATCCTTCGAAAATTTTCCGTGCTACTTACGCCAAGATACATGAACCGCAGGATCTCAAAAACACGCAACTCCTGATTCAGCGTTTCGAGGACGACACCAAGCTTGATGATGCCTATCTCTATCTGGGTTTCCAGCGTCGTGTGCGTCGACTGGCAACAGGTCAGACGACGGATGCCTTCCTTGGCTCAGATATGATGATTGAGGATTTCGAGGGGTATAACGGCCGGATCTCGGACATGAACTGGGCGTACAAGGGAACCAAGAACATTCTGGTCCCCTACTACAACCATAATGAGCAAGCGCTGACCGATGAGTACAAGGAAGCCGATGGCTACAAATTTGTTGATTTTCATGGTAAGGGAAACTGTATGCCGAATGTGACTTACCAGTTGCGCAAGGCTTACATCCTTGAGGCAACACCGGTGAACCCCAATCATCCGATGAGCAAGAAAGTCATGTATCTGGATGCACAGACGATGAATCCGGGACGCACCATGATCTACGATCGCAAGGGCCAGATGTGGAAGAGTTTCACGATTGGTAAGTCTCACCCGGATCATCATTTGCCGAAAAACAAAGGCAGCGATATTGCGTTGGACGATCTTTTTGTTCAGGTCGACATGCAGGCCATGCATTGCACCACCGGCCAGTTCAAGGTGCATATCGACCCCGCGCTGAATCCTTCCGGCCTGTTCCAGGTGCAGCAGATGCGTGGTGGCGAGTGATATAGGTTTTCTTGTTGCTTTTGCAGTATCCGGTGGGTGATGCGGATGTTTCGTATTACCCACCGGAATCGATGGAATTCACTCTCTCTTTAGAATGGGAGCAGGCATGGCTTTGCATAAATTAAAAGACTTCCATACCCCTGAAACAATGGATGAGGCACTGACTTTTCTGGCTAATGACGCGGATGCGTTGGTGCTTTCGGGCGGAACATTTCTTCACGGCCTGGAGGCGCGCGGCTTGTTGAGCGATATCGAGGCGCTTGTGGATATTCGCAAGATTGGTCTCGGTACGGTAGGGGTCAATGATTCCGGGTTGGACATTGGTGCTACGGTTACCTTTGCCCGTTTGCAAGCGGTTGAAGAGATTAGGAGCGCCCCCTGGCTGGCCGCTCTTTCGGACGCTTTGGCCTATCCTCCGGTGCAGATCCGCAATACCGCGACCGTCGGCGGCTGTGTCGCAGCATCGTGCCCTTTCTTCGATATTCCGACCGCCTTCATTGCCCTCGATGCGATCGTCACGACTCGCGGACCTGGCGGCACGCGGCAGATGCCGCTGCCGGAATTTTTTGACGGACTGTTTGCCAACGTACTCGAATCCGGCGAACTGGTCACCGGCGTTTCAGTTCCGCGTAGCCAGGGCAACACGGCCAGTGCCTTTATCAAGCTGGAGGGTAATGCCAACGACCTGGCAATCGTCAACGCCGCCGTGCTGCTTACGATTGATGCCAACCGGATGTGTACCAAGGTACGTGTCGCCCTTGGCGGCGGCGTCGCCGAGTCCGCACTGCGCATTCCTTCCGCCGAAAAGATCCTGCTCGGCTCGAAGCTCGACGCCGCGACGCTGCATGCTGCTGGCGAGGCTGTCGTCAATGACATCGCGCCGATGTCCGATCACCGCGCCTCGGCCGAGTATCGCAGTGCCGTGGCCAAGGTAATGACACGCCGCGCGCTCGAATGCGCCGTGGCACGTTTGGCTTGAAAGAGGTGGCAACCATGAAACAGATGATGAGACTCGAAGTTAACGGCGAAGCACATGAACTCGCGGTCGAGAAGGATGCCACCCTGCGCGATGTGCTGCGCGACAACCTTGGCCTGAACGGCCCGAAGCGCGGCTGCGACAGCGGCGGCTGCGGCTGCTGTACGGTGCATGTCGACGGCAAGGCCGTCTACTCCTGCCTGTGCTACGCCCTGTCCTACGACGGTGCCAAGGTGATGACGGCCGACGGCCTGTCGAGTGGCGCCGAACTGCACCCGATCCAGCAGGCGTTCATTGATGCGGGCGCTGTCCAGTGCGGTTATTGCACATGCGGCATGATGAT
This sequence comes from Rhodocyclaceae bacterium, assembly GCA_044359525.1. Taxonomy (GTDB): domain Bacteria; phylum Pseudomonadota; class Gammaproteobacteria; order Burkholderiales; family Rhodocyclaceae; genus CAJBIL01. The sequence continues at coordinate 26,816 of JBIKLY010000003.1, forward strand.
GTCGGCCAAGCAGCTGCTTGATGACTGCCCACATCCGGATGAGGAGCAGATCCGTCACGGCATTTCGGGCAACCTCTGCCGCTGTACCGGCTACACCAAGATCGTCGACGCCATCAAGCTGGCGGCCGAGCGCTGACCGGTTTGACCGGAATGCATGAAACGCGACCGGTCGCGATCGATTTTTGAGTTCTTCAAGGGACGATACAATGAACAAGATGAATGTCGTCGGGCACAGCGTTGAGCGGCCCGATGCGTATGACAAGGTGACGGGCGGCAAGGGCTACCCGGTCAATGTGCGCTTGCCCGGAATGTTGCATGCCAAGATGCTGCGCAGTCCGTATGCGCATGCGCGCATTGTCAGCATCGATGCTTCGCGTGCCGAGCGACTGCCCGGTGTGAAGGCGGTCCTGCTGCCCAAGGACGTGCCGCAGATCAAGTTCTGCCCGGTGTTCTTCGTCCCGGTGCAGGCGCCCAGCATGGTGCTCGATTTCGAGGTGATGAACGGTGAAATCGTGCGTTATGTTGGCCAGCCGGTGGCTGCGGTAGCTGCGACGACGGTCGAAATTGCCGAGGCGGCACTCGATTTGATCGATATCGAGTACGAGGAACTGCCGGCGGTGTTCGATCCCGAGGAGGCCATGAAGCCGGGCGCGCCGCAACTGCACCCCGACGCGGCGAACAACATCGCGAAGAATCCGTCTTTCGCGGCCGGCGATCTCGAAAAGGGCTTTGCCGACGCCGACTTCGTTTTCGAAGGCGTCTATGAAACCCAGCGCGTCCATACCTGCTATATGGAACCGCGCGTCTGCGTCGTCGACATGGACCGTCAGGACAACATCACCATCCACGTTACGACCCAGCACATCTTCGGTACACGCGAGAAACTTGCATTCGCGCTCGGCTTGCCCGAAAGCAAGGTTAAGGTCGTCAAGGCGCCCTATATCGGCGGCGGATTCGGCGGCAAGCTCGAACTGACCTCGATGGAGCCGGTCGCCGCGCTGTTGAGCAAGAAGACCGGTCGTCCCGTGCGCCTTGAACAGACGCGTCTGGAAGACTTCATCACCACAACGCGTAACCCGATCAAGATGTACCTGAAGACGGGCGTCAAGAAGGACGGCACCTTCACGGCGCGCTATGCCAAAAGTATCCTCGACTGCGGCGCCCACGCCACGCACGGTTCCGAGGTGATTATGGTGCACGGCGCTTTCGGCTTGTTCTTCAACTACGCCTCGCCGCACTCCAAATGGGAAGGTTTCACGGTCTATACCAACAATATGATCGGCGGAGGTTTCCGCGGTTATGGCGCGCCGCAGGGCAGCTTTGCTGTTGAATCGCAGATCGATGAAATCTGTACCGAACTTGGCCTCGATCCGATCGAGATGCGTCTGAAGAATGCCCGCAAGCAGGGCGAGCCGCATCCATTCAATCCGGCTTTTACGCTCTCGACTTACGGTCTTGAGGATTGCCTGCGGCAAGGTGCCGAGAAGATCAACTGGCCGGCGGCCCGGTCGGCGCCACGCAGCGAAGGGGTCAAGAAGCGCGGTTTCGGTCTTTCTGTGCACCCGGTCTGGGTCAGCGGCTGTATGGGTTTCCCGGACATCTACGAGCATTCGGGGGCGATCATCAAGATCAACCGCGACGGTACGGCGGATTTGTCCACCGCGTCGATGGATATCGGCTCCGGGCAGATCACGACACTCTGCCAGATCGCTGCCGAGGAACTTGGTTTGCCGGCTGGTGCGGTGCGAATCAGCAGCCATTCCGATACCGACAACGTGCCGTTCGATGCGCCGACGCATGCCAGCCGGGTCACCTATTCATCGGGCAACGCTGTCAAAGCGGCATCCGCTGCAGCCAAGAAGCGCATGTTCGAAGTCGCCGCGACGATGATGGAAGTCAGCCCGGACGATCTTGAGTCCGCCAATGGCAAGATCAGTGTCAAGGGCGCCCCCGGCAAGTCGGTGACGGTGGCGGAAGTGGCGCAGCGCGCCGAGTCCCCCTTCGTGCAGATGACCGCCGAAGGCCCGAAGCCGACAACCATCGAAGAGAAAGGCACCATCGTCGGCATCGCCAGTCTGGCGCCGAAGTCGAACCCGACGCCTTGTGCGGCGCAGTTCGTTGAGGTCGAGGTCGATACCGAGACCGGCGAGGTGAAGGTGCTGCATGCGGTGTACGCGCACGATATCGGCCGCGTGATCAACCCCATGGCGGCCGAAGGCCAGGTCGAGGGCGGCTTCCAGCAGGGCATGGGCTATGCACTGATGGAGCAGATCCAGTTCGATCCGGAAACGGGATCCTGCCTGACTTCGGATTTTCTCGATTACAAGATGCCGACGGCGGTGGAAATGCCGCGCAAGATGGACAGCATCTTCATCGAGACCGACGAACCCACCGGTCCGTTCGGTGCCAAGAGTCTGGGCGAATGCTGCGTCATCACGCCGGCACCGGCCATCGCCAACGCCATCTTCGACGCCATTGGCGTACGTTTCAGGCATTTGCCGATCACGCCGGAGAAGATTCTTGCCGGTCTCGGTAAGCTTTGATGCAAAGCGCGTTCTGGCGCTAACCGCGCCCAGAGCGCCTTCAGCAATCGTGAAGTTGATTTTCTTATGGATCGAGAACGTGAATGACGCGCGTACTTCGATAGAAAGCGGGGATGCATGGCCCGAGTAGAGCTGATCGATCCCGCTGCCAGCAAGGATCCGGAGATCGTCGAGATTTGTGCCTGGGTAACGAAAATGGAGGGGGCTGTTCCCAACCACTTTCGTGTCGAGATGAACTTCCCCGAATTCTTCAAGGCGAAGTTGTCGGCTACCAAAGTCTTATGGCAATACGGCGAGCTGTCGATGGAAGAGATTCAGCATGTCGGTATCGCTGTTTCCAAGGCAAACAACTGCACCTATTGCACAGCGGCGTTCTGCACCATCCTTAATCATGGGCTTGGTGTGCGTGAAGCGGATGTCGGTGAATTTCTTGCTAACGGGGTTGCGGCGTCAAGCTCCCCCCGTCTGCGGGCTATCGTCGAATTTGCCTTGAAAGCAAACACCCATCCGAGCGGACTTGCCGATACGGAATTCGTGACGCTGAAAATGCATCAACTGAGCGACAAGGGTATCGTCCAGCTCGTCCATCTGGTTAGTGATTTCGCCTCGTATAACCGCTTGAATCTTGCGTTGAAAACCGACTACGACTACCGCGACACCTTCCGTTTGGCCAATCTTCCCTAGCGGCTGATCGCCCGCTGTCCATAAAACAATAATCGGCACTGGCTGCGCTCGCAGCCGCGTGGATGGTTTCCGCGCGCAAAAAAATCGCTGATTACCATAATTGTCATGAAGTTGGAGAGAGGCAGTGTTCTTCAAAATACGGATTTCCCATCGCATCATCTATATCACGGTCGTCTCCTGTCTGCTCTATGTTATTGCGGCGGCGATTGGCTGGATTGGTCTCGATGCCGCAAGCTCATCGCTGAAAGCGGTCTATCAGGAACGCGCGCTGCCGATGCAGGATCTGGCGCAGATCGACGCCAACATCCGCGAGGACACGCTGAACATCCTGTTCGCTTTCGAAGGTGCACCGGGGCGGCCGGCAGCCGGCTTGATGGACGATTCGTTGAGCACCCTGACCGAAGCGATCCAGAAGAACGAGGAAAGCTACAAGACCCTGTGGGCACGTTACCTTTCCAGCTATCACCCGTCGGAAGAGAAGCTGCTCTCCGATGATTTTGAGGCCAAGCATGCGGCCTGGATCATCAAGCTTAAGGAAACGCGAGTCGCGGTCGACGAACGCAAGCTGAATAATCCCGGCGTCGTCGCCAATTTTCTCTATGCTGTGCGGGAAGAGCGGCAGGCCGCAGTCGACTCCCTGAGCAAGCTGATCGCCTATCAGGCGCAGTACGCCAAGGATGAGTACGAACAGGCCGAGAAGCGCTACGCGCTGAGCCGGGTTCTGCTGCTGATTTTCTTCGGCGCCGGTCTGGTCTTCATCGCCGGCCCGGCGGTTCTGACCTGGCGCCACATCACGCGCAGTCTACGCGATGCCGGCGAAGCTGCTTCGGCAATCGCTGCCGGAGACCTGATACGGCCGATGCCGCAGGCTGGCCATGACGAAGTCGGGGAACTGATGGGCAAACTCGGGCAGATGCGCAATGCGCTGCACGAGCTGATTACCGCAATCCGCCAGAACGTTCAGACGCTGAGCAGCGGCGCGGCGGAGCTTTCCACCGCGGCAGCCTGCAGCGCGCAGGCCATCGACAGCCAGACGAGCGCCGCGACGAGCATGGCGTCGGCGGTGGAGGCGCTCTCGGTTTCCATCGAGCAAGTCGGGGAAAGTGCGGCGGAGGCCTACAGCGTGAGCCAGAACGCCAGCGTCCAAGCGGTCGAAGGTGGTCACATCATCGAAAAAACCGCCGGAGAGATGGAGTTGGTGGCGGCGGCGGTGAACAAGACATCAGGCACCATCCGTGAACTTGAGAATTTCTCCAGTCAGATCTCGACCATTGTTCAGGTGATCAAGGAGATTTCCGAACAGACCAACCTGCTGGCGCTCAACGCGGCGATTGAAGCCGCCCGTGCCGGCGAGCAGGGGCGTGGTTTTGCCGTCGTTGCTGACGAGGTGCGCAAACTCGCGGAACGCACTTGCATGTCGACGCAGGAAATCACCGGCATGATCGACAAGATCCATGAGGGGACGCAGGAAGCCGTGCGCGAAATGGAAGCCGGCGTTGCCCGCGTTAGCGATGGTGTGCGCCTGGCGACCAGTGCCGGCCAGTCGGTGACCGCGATCCGCAGCTCTTCCGAGCAGGCGGCGCGGGTGGTGGAAGATATTTCGAAGGCGCTCAAAAGCCAGTCCACGTCAGCCAAGGAAGTGGCGCGCAAGGTGGAAACCATTGCCCAGAGCACCGAGGAAAACAACATCACCGTACAGAAATCCGCCGCCCTGGCACGCGATCTGGCCGCACTATCGACCGGGCTGTCGCAACTGATTGGACGCTTTCAGGTTGACTGACAACTGCCGGAGTTCCTCCGTGATCCTCATCTTTCCAGGTGGGGATCAGCGCCTGGACAACGTTTTTGAGGGCAGTTCACCGAACATCTGGCGGTAGATGCGGGCGAAGGCGCTGCCGTTGTAGAAGCCCCAGTGCGCCGCCACGTCGCCGACCGAGCAACTGCCCGGCTGCGCCCGGCGCAGGGTGTCGTGGATGTAGCGCACGCGCAGCTGTTTCAGATAGGTCATCGGGCCGACGCCGAACTGCTCCATGAAGCCGTATTGCAGCGTGCGCGCCGAGACGCCCGCTGCCTGGACGAGGTCGGGCAGGCTAACGTCGTCGGTGCAGTGCGCGTCGATGTAGTCGAGCGCGTGTCCGACGTAGGTCTTGCGGTTGGCACAGGTGGTTTCGGCGCACGGTATTCGTGCGTTCTGCTTCTGCGCCAGCAGCAAGGAAAGGAGCAGCGTCTCCTCCAGTGATTTGGTGGTCAGGCCACGGCTGAATGCCGAGTCGGCATCGACGCTTTCCTGGCAGATGACGCCGAGGGCGTTGGCAAAGCTGCGTCCGCTGCCTTCGCTCAGCCCCATTAGCGACCGGGCCGGCATGCCCTTCAGCTCGAAACCGGGGAGCGTGGCGCGCGCCAGCGCCTTGAGCTTTTCGGCCGGAACGGAGAGGACAAGGGCGACGCAGTCCTCGCTCCAGTAGGTGTTGAGGCTGTCCTGCGGCGAGTACACCAGCGCGGCACCGGGCGCGGCCACCATCTCCGAGTTTTCGGCGTAACCGATCAGCTGCCCGCGCAACGGTACCATGATCTGGTACGAGCGAATCGGTGCCGATGTGACATGGACGGCGGCGCCGTGCTGCACGCCGAACAGGTGGCCGAGGTTCATCGCGACGTGGCTGATGCGGATGTCGGCGGCCTGCCTGCTCGTGCAGGGGCGGATGCGGCGCGGTTCGATCAGTCCGCTGACCGTTCTTTCGAGCATACCCAGATCGGCGCCGCGCAGCTTGGTGGCAACACCCATCGGGAAATCTTCGACACCAGGAATGACGTTCAGCATTTCTCGGACTCCGCTGCGAAACACCTGTCGCTTCAGGAAAGGCCGCCGCGGCCGCAGCGACTTCCGGTGGCGTGCGCAAAGCCGACCGATGCCGCACGCTCATGCACCATTCTAATTGCCCGATGGCCGCTTTGCCTGTTTCAGGCGTGGAACAAGTTTCGGGATTCGCTTCTGGTAGTCCCGGAATGCGTCGCCGTGTGCCTTCACCAGATCACGTTCCTCAAAATGCAGTCCGATCAGAGTATAGGCCAGCATAATTGTTGCAAACAACAGGTGTCCGGCGGTCATCGTCGGAATGGCCCAGAATGCGATGATCTGGCCGAGCATGATTGGATGGCGGACCCAGCGATAGAGGGCGCGTTCATGGAATTGCGCCGTATCGCATGGCTGGCCGCGGAAATGGGCGAGGGCCTGCTTGACGCCCAGCATTTCGAAATGATCGGTCAGAAAGGTTGCCGCCAGAGCCATGAGCCAGCCGCCGGCAAAAAGGACCCATATGACAAGCTGCGCCCAGTTCGCCTCGACGTGCCAGAGAACCGTTGGAATGGGGCGCCATTGCCACATCACCACGGCCAGCAGAACGCTGGAAATCATTACATAGGTACTGCGTTCGGCGGGCTTCGGGACGATTCTCGTTATCCACCCCTTGAAACCTGGTCGTGCCATCACGCTATGTTGAACGCCGAAGAGCGCGAGCAGCAGTACGTTGATCAGCATCGCACTCACGGTGTCGGCGCTGCGGCCGGCGTCAATGCTCAGCGGAACCATGAAATTGCCGACGAATCCGATGCAATAGATGAGCACACTGTTGAACGCCAGGTAGGCGATCAGTGCATAGGCGAGTCCGCTGAAGCGTACGAATGCGCTGGCGCGCGGCGGCGGTAGGGCAGGGGGAGCGTTTCGGGAAAGCAAGGGGCTGTCCTCATCGGCTGCGTCGGGCAGGTGGCACGGGGCGTTCGCGACGCAGGTCAGGCGAATCGTCCGCTGATGCATGGCATGCTCGACAAACTAACGCCAATCGGCGGCATCGGCATGCTCCAGTACGCACTGCGCGCTGACTGGCAACGCAATCAGGGCCGACCCGGCGCGCTCTGCCGGCAGGGAATGAACCCCCTGCTGGCGGATCACACGGTCAGCTGTGCCCCAGATAGCTGTGGAACACTCCTGCCGGATCGTACCGGCGGCGCAGTTGCTGCAGGCGCTGCCAGTTCGCTGCGCTGAAGCACTGCGGGTAACGCTCGGGGTGGCCGCGCCCCTCGACCTCGTTGACATAGTGCCCGACGGCAAACGGGTCCATCAGCGGCAGGGTCTGGTTGAGCCAGGAAAAATTGCGCGCATCATCCTGCTCCTCGTCCCAGATCGCGTAACAGCCGACGAAACAATCCGCCGCCCACGAGAAACAGGAGTCCGGATGGACCCTGGTGGCCATGTTGAAGGAAGCCAGCACGTGGCAGTCCTTGGTCGGTGCGGTGGCGAAATGTCTTGCCAGCGCGTGCAGCGTTTTGCCGCCTTCGTTGGTCAGCACGTTATCGACCGCATAGCGGGCGCAGCGGCCGGCCGGATCGTTCAGGCTGAAATAGCGGTCATATAGTCCCTCGAAGTCGAAAGGCTGGTATTCCATCTTGACCAAACATTTACTGGCCAGCGCCGATTGCGCGAACGGCAGCAGCGCCTGGCGTGCCTTCTGCTCGCTGTCTTCGAAGACAAAGGCGGTGAAGAAGCAGATCTTGGATTTCTCGGGCGGCGCGTCGGCTGGCACTTCCGGATGGTGCATCAGCACCGCGATCAGTTCGACCCCTTCAGCCTTGCCGGCTTTCCTGATCGCATCCAGTGTGGACGTCACGGTTTCCAGCTCGCCGAGCGGAAAAATGTACGAGCTGGCCATGATTGCCTTCGGCGCCGGGTAGAGCTGCAGATAAAGGCGGGTCACAACGCCGAAGAATCCTGGCCCGGCACCGCGCACCGCCCAGTACAGATCGGGGTTTTCGTCGGCGGTGGCGCGCAGCAGGCGGCCATCGGCGGTGACGATTTCGGCGCCGACGATGGAGTGGGTCGCCACGCCGCCGCTCTGCGGGTAATTCCAGCCAATGCCGCCGCCCATCGTGAAACCGCCGAGTCCGACGGACGGGCAATGCGGTACCGGGAAGGTAAAGCCTTTTTCACGCGCCGCCTTGACCAGTTCGAGGCTTCGCACGCCGGGCTGGATGGAGGCGATCCGCGTCTTCTCGTCGATCAGGATTTCGTCCATCGCCGAGACATCAATCAGCAGGCCGTTGTCGCGCAGCGAGGGTCCGTTGGAGTTGTGGCCGCCGCTGCGCACCGCGATCCGCAGCTTGTTTGCCGCGGCGTAGTTGACCGCGCCGACCACATCCTGTGCCGACTTCGCCTGTACGATCAGGTCGGGGTAGCGCTTCGGTTTCGACATGTGCCAGACCATCGACTGGCGCCACACTTCGTAGTCCGCGTCCTGGCGCCGGATGATCTTGCCGGCGACGCCGGGAATCGCCAGCCGTGCCGGCTTGCCCGCCGCCAGCGCCTGCGGTGCGCGCAGGGCATTGAGTGCGCCCAGCGCGGTGAGGCCCGCCAGTTGCTGGAGTGCCCGGCGTCGGGATGATGCTTGCTTGTTCATGGGATGCTCCTCCGCTTGGCCATGTGCCTAATTGACCTGCTCAAAGTAAGCCGCCAGATTCGCGATGTCCGCATCCGACAGGGGCTTGGCCAGGGCATTCATGTTGGAATCCTTGCGCTCGCCAGAGCGGAAGGCCTTCAGTTGTTTTTCCAGATAGGCCGCTTTCTGGCCCTGCAGGTTCGGGTACTGCGGCGCCTTGCCGATGCCGTCGGCACCATGGCAAGCGACACAGCCACCGATCTTGTCGCCGGCGGCTGCGGCATCGCCAGCCGCCGGCGCCAGCGGCGCCGTGCCGGCAAGTGCGCAAGTCAGCAGCAATCTGCGGACTACGCTGAATCGATCTTGTTTTTGCATCAGACAACTCCTTTTGTTCAATAAGCTGTTGGCAACATTGCCCGGTGTCGGCTTCATGGGCGCAGGACAGCCTTGATGACCTTGCCGCTTTCGGAATCCCGTACTGCCTGGTCGATTTCGTCGAGCGTGTAGAAGGTAATCAGTTTTTCGAGTGGCAGGCGCCCCTGGCGGTAGAGTTCGACCAGCTTAGGAATGAACACGTCCGGTACGCTCTGGCCTTCGATGATGCCGACCACGGTACGACCGAACATGATGCTGTTCATGTCCAGCGTCACCTCGGTACCGAGCGGGGCCGCGCCAACCAGCCCGCAGACGCCGGGCACGGCGAGGCAGTCGACGGCCTGGCGGAAGACGGCCGGAATGGCGGTGCATTCGAGGGAGAAGTCTGCGCCGCCGAGTTTCTGGATTTCCTCGACGACGTTGCACTGCGCCGGATCGAACGTATGGCTGGCGCCGAGTTCCACGGCAAGCTTGCGACGGCTTTCCAGCAGGTCGATGGCGATGATGGTGGTGCAGCCGATGGCGTACGCCGCCATGATCGCCGACAGACCGACCGAGCCGCAACCGAATACGGCGATGCTGGAGCCCGCTGGTGGCTTTAGGGTATTCATCACCGCGCCAGCCCCCGTCTGGATGCCGCAACCGAGTGGCCCAAGATATTCGAGTGGTGCTTCCTTGGCGACTTTTACCGTATTTGCTTCGCTGGCGAGCGCGTAGGCGGCGAACGAGGACTGGTTGAAGAAATTGCCGAAGATCGGCAGGCCATGCTGGTGCACGGTCGCCGAACCGTCGCTGCGCTTGCCGCCGAAATTGCAGCCGAAGATATTGGCGCAGTGCGTCGGGTCGCCGCGCATGCAGGCCAGGCAATGACCGCAGGCGCGGTAGGTCATGACGACGTGGTCGCCGGGCTGGACCTTGGTGACCTTGGCGCCGACCTTTTCGACGACGCCGGAGCCTTCGTGGCCGAACACGGCGGGAAAGGTCACCGGGTAGAGCTGGTCGCGGCAGATCAGGTCGGTGTGGCAGACACCGACGCCGACGACGCGCACCAGCACCTCGTCGTCGCGCAGTTCGGCCAGTTCCACTTCGGCTATTTCGAATTTCCCCGATTTTTCGCTGACGACAGCGGCTTTCGATTTCATGGAGTACTCCTGTTGTTGTTCATGGGGCGTCAGCGGCTGGGCTTCTTCCAGGCGCCGCGCTCGTGCATGAGTGCAATCTGGCGGTCGATGATCTTTTCCTTGTATTCATCATGCTTCATCGGTGCGCGGTCGAGGTACAGGTTCTTCGGATAGATTTCTTTTTCGTAGATGATCTGTGCCAGCTCGGAACGCACGTCCTTCATCCAGTTGGATACTTGGGCGTTAGCGCGATGGTGGCGCAGCTGTTCAATGTTGATGACGCCGGCGACGTAGGTCGATCCCGCGCCGTATTCCTGCTTGCCGACAATGGCGCCACGATGGTCGATGATATAAGAGCGCCCGCCGAAAGTGTCGATCGGCGTCGTTGAATCGGGGAACAGGAAGTAGGTGCCCATGTTCGGCGAGAGCACGTACATGTTGTTTTCCAGGGCGCGGGCGCGCGAGGAGATTTCGAAGAAATCATTGCCCGTGCCGGGGTGCGGGAACGAGGCGCGATAGGCGATCTCGCAGCCGTTCATCGCTAGGCCGCGCCCGTTTTCCGGGTATGACGCTTCGTTGGCCATCATCACGCCAAGGCGGCCGATTTCGGTATCGACAACCGGCCAGAAGGCTTGTAGCGTGCGCCCGTATTTCTCGATCCACCAGTCGAAGATGTCGTGCGGCGTCATGCTGTGCTCGACCGGGTAAAGGGTCGCCAGCTTGTAGTGCTTCATGATGACTTCGCCTTCGGGGTTGAGCACAAAGCCGACGTTGAAGAAGCGGTCTTTCCAGTCAGGGTGTCTGGCCTTGGCCTGGGCCATGATGAAAACGTTGTACTCGCGGGCGATCTTGCCCAGAGCATCGGTTTCCGGGCCGGGAATATCGATGGCGCAGGTGTTGGCGAAGTCGGCGTGATCGACGTCGAGCACTTCATCGTTGAAACCCTGCAGCGCGCCTTCGGGGATGACCAGCAGGCGCACCGGAATGTCGAGCCTCGACAGCCAGGCCGCCGCCTTGGTCAGGTGGCTCAGATGCTCGATGTTCTTCATGATGTCGGCGCGTTTGCGGATTCCCCACACGGTGGGGATCAGGCCGACGCAATTGTACGGATCAATCATTTTGTTGCTCCTTGTCTTGGTCTCGGAGAAAGAGGGGAGTGCATCAGGCTTGCGGGAGCTGGATCGTCACCCATTTCCATTCGGTGAAGGTGTCGATGTCGATATCGGTTCCTTCGCGGCCGAAGCCGCTGTCGCCGACGCCGCCAAAGGGAACGTGCGGCTCGTCATGGAGCGTCGGGGCGTTGATGTGCACCATGCCAGCATGCACGCGCTGCGAGAAGCGCATCGCCTTGTTGATGTCGCGCGTGAAGATCGCCGCGCTCAGGCCGTAGGTCGTGTCGTTGGCGCGCAGAATGGCTTCGTCAAGATCGGCCACCGGATAGATCGACGTCACCGGTCCGAAGGTTTCTTCGCGGCAGACAGTCATGTCGTCGCTAACGTCGGTCAGGATGGTCGGACGGCAACGGTTGCCAATCCACTCGCCGCCGGTCAGCAGCTTTGCCCCTTTTGACTGTGCATCGCTGATGTGGGTTCGCACGCGCTGGCGTTGGCGTTCGGAAATGATCGGCCCGACCCAGGTACCCGGTTCGCGCAGGCTGCCCATGCCCAGCGACTCGGCTTTGGCTTTGAAGCGGCGGGAAAATTCTTCGACGATGCTTTGCTCGACATAGATCCGGCTCGATGCCATGCAGGCCTGGCCCTGGAAGAAAAACTGGCCGAAGGCAGCGGCCTCGACCGCGGCGTCGAGGTCGGCATCGGCGAGAATGACTAGCGGATTTTTGCCGCCCAGTTCAAGTACCACGCGCCGCAGCAGCGGGCCGCAAAGACCGCCGATGTGCTTGCCGACGCGGCTGGAGCCGGTGAACATCACGACTTTGACCAGCGGATGGGTGGTCAGTGCATCACCGATCTTCTCGCCAAACCCGGTGATCAGATTGAATGCCCCGGCCGGGAGGCCGGCCTCGTGATAGATCTCGGCCAGGCGGCTGGCAATCATCGGCGCTTCTTCCGAGGCGAGCATGACCACCGTGTTGCCTGTCGCCAGCGCCGTCGAAGTCAGCTTGGCGTTTTTGAGCAGCGGTACGTTGAACGGCGTGATGCTGGCGATCACGCCGAGCGGTTCGCGCACTGTCATGCTGAAACGTCCCGGCGTATCGGACGGAATCGTCTGCCCGGTGACACGGCGTGCGACGCCGGCTGCGGCGCGCAGGCAGTTGGCCGCATATTGCACTTCAAAATGGGCCTTGCCGAACGGCGAGCCGACTTCGTCGATCAGAATGTCGACCAGTTCCTCGCGGTATTTCTCGATCAGTGCTGCGGCCCGGCACAGCCAGGCTTCGCGGTCGGCGGCCAGCGTCTTGCTGTACGTGGCGAATGCCGCGTGCGCGTTCTGTACGGCGCGGTCAATGTCGGCGACGCTGCCTTCGGCAACGCGTGCATAGGGTGAGTCGTCTTCCGGATTGCGGTCGGTGAAGTACTGGCCGGACGACGGCGCAACGCGCTCGCCGCCGATCCACAAATCGGCCATCTGCTCACTTTTTTTGCTTTTTTGCCCCATATGTTTTCTCCCATTTGATGAGTCTTTTTCTCACGGGCTTTCTGCACCGGAGAATGGCGATGGCAGGAATGCCTTCGACTTTGACTATATCGACGAATTTTTTGGGTTGTTAGCGATTGCGCGCAATGAATGGCGCATTTACGCAAAGAGGAGAAAAAATGTCTGGCGAGGGAGGCGCTGATTTCCCGCTGAACGGAAATTCATTGCGAAGGGGAATGGCTTTGTGGGGAGGGTGCCCGGAGACAAACTGGGGTGAACGGTGAAGCACCGATTCTGGAACTGCCCTCAGAAAAATGCAGCCCCCGGTAGAAGCCGCTTGGGCTCAGTCGTTACTGCTTGCGCAAGGTGTCGGACGGTAATACGCCGAATTTTTTCTTGTAGTGCGTGGCGAAGTGGCTGAGGTGCTGGAAGCCCCAGCGGCTGGCAACGTCGGCGACCGTTTCTGTCGCGGGTGTCGCACGTAACAATTCATCATATACGAGTAGTAATCGTTCGTTGCGCAAATAGGCCATGGGGCTGGTATTGCGAAAATCACGAAAACCTGTGTACAGCGCACTGGTGCTTACGCCGGCATAGGCAGCGAGGCTGGCTACCGTAAGGGGCTCCTTTGCATGTGCCTTGATGTAATCCTCGACCCGCTTTACGTGGCTCGGCGCGATCGGCCGTGCCGGCTGATGAAGCTCTTCACTATAGTTATTCGATTGTGAATGAAGCAGGGTTGCAACGATCAAGTGTTCAATCGGTGTGCGAAACAGCGGCGAATTCATCTGTGGCGCTGGATTGTTGAAGGTTGCAAGCAGGTAGGACATCAATGCCGGCCAAGCGCTTCCACATGGATTCTTCATGCCCAGATCCAGTCTGAACTGCAATTGCTGGCGCAAATCATGGCCGATGTGCTGAGCACAGATTCGATTGAGCAGTTCAGAATCAATCTGAACCATTATTTGGTCACAATTGGCGTTAATGGTCTGGTAGAACGGCTGGGTGGGTGAAATGACGGCTGCGGTTCGCGAACTGGTGCAGAGTTCTTCGCCGCCACAGGTCACATGTGCCGTGCCTACCATGGGCATCATCACCAGAAGGAAACTGGATAGACGACCTGCATCGATCGTGACGGCCGGTCCGTAGCGCAAACGGTTCAGCGACACACCCCCGAGCGAAACATGGCTCATGCTGGTGTCGACACGCTGCTCTTTTTGTCCAACAATCTGTAAATTGTGTGGGCAATAGATGCTCGCTACGCGCTCCTTTGCTTCTGTAGCATCGGTAGTCTTGAAGAGTAAATGGCGGGAGAGTGGGTCTTTTCCTGCCTCAGAGGTATTTTGTGAAAGTAACATTTTCGGTCACCCCTCCTTTCCTTGTTTCAAGCCAATACATTATTGCTGAGTGTATTTTGCGCACAACATTCTAGAAGTAGCGGCGGATCATTTCCAGAAGTTTTCTGAAGATTGCTTTCAGCCCGCCAGCCGAACTGGCCGAATCTTTTTCACTTTGTACCGCACTGCTTTCAAGTTCGCTGATCCGTTTGGTGAGCGCAGCAATGAACTGATCGTTAATGCCGTCCGCAAATTTTTGCATGACGCCACCGGCAAACTTGCCGAGCTTGCCGACGATCTGAACATTTGATGTATAGGTGATCTCGGTGCGCTGACTATCAATCGACTTCAGTGCCAACGTGCAGTTGGCGCTGATTTTGCTGCTGCCGTCCTTGTCAGCGCCACGCATCGTATAGGCCGCATATTCTGGCGGCCGCTCTTCGTCGGTACTTACTTGAACATCAAAACCGACTTTGATCGGACCAACTTTCAATCCGACCGAGGCTTTGTATTTGCCGGTTTCAACTACTTCCACTGTATGGCAACCCGGAAGACAGCCTCCCATCTCCTTCGGTTCGTTCAGGAAGGCCCAAGCGCGTTGCAACGGGGCATCAAGAACAAATGTGCGCTCGATATACATCCAGGATTCCTTCAGTAAACTGTTGTGGTTTTTCGATCAATGGCAGGAAGAACTTAACACAGACTAACTTTCTGTTATCTCCAGCATCGCGTCTTGATTGATCATGCACAAAAAAATGACCCTGAATGCAAGCGGGAATAATTCGACTACTTAGCAGTCTAGTCTGTTTGTTCGTTTGTGATAATCGATTGCGTGTGTGACTGAGCGTGCGGGTATGCGCTTGCAGTCAATCATCGTACCGAGTCGAACAAGAATTGTCCGATAACAAACACTAGAGTGAGCATGTGTTTTCTGCGAAATCAGCCTCCGGGTGTGGCACAAACTATTGCTTTTCGCTATCAGGACGCACGATATTTTTTGTCTGAAAACGCTATCAAGATATTTGTGAGTTTTTGCATGTGCACAATGTCTCGCTGAAACCAAGGATCAGGAGTCGTGATGAATGCCCCAGAAAGTGCGCAACGCCTAGCGAGTATTCCTGATGTCCAGGGGTCGGCCGATACCCGGCAAATCGCCATCGACAAGGTTGGTATCAAATCGATTCGCCATCCAGTCCGGGTGCTTGACAGGTCGGGCGGTGTTCAGCACACCATTGCGATGTTCAACATGTATGTCGGCCTGCCGCATCATTTCAAGGGCACGCACATGTCGCGCTTTCTGGAAATTCTCAACTGCCACGAACGTGAAATTTCGGTTGAGAATTTTCCGGCCATGTTGCGTGGAATGGTGGACAAGCTGGAAGCCGAAACCGGGCGCATTGAAATGAATTTCCCTTACTTCATCAACAAGGCGGCGCCGGTCTCCGGTGTGCAGAGCCTGATGGATTACGACGTGACGCTGATCGGCGACATTGTTCGTGGCCGAATCGAATCGACCATCAGGGTCGTCGTTCCGGTTACCAGTCTTTGCCCGTGTTCGAAGAAAATTTCCGACCGGGGAGCGCATAACCAGCGTTCTCATGTCACCGTTACGGTCAGGATCAATCAGCATCTGTGGATCGAGGAAGTCGTCCGGATTGTCGAAAACGAGGCTTCGTGTGAGCTTTACGGTCTGCTCAAGCGGCCGGATGAAAAATTCGTTACAGAGCGCGCCTACGATAACCCGAAATTTGTTGAGGACGTGGTTCGTGACGTTGCCGCCAGGCTCTCTGCAGAACCGCGTATCGACAGCTATGTGGTGGAAGCTGAAAATTTTGAATCGATCCACAATCATTCTGCTTACGCTTTGATTGAATGCGGTTGATCAATCGCGGCTTACGCGATGAACAATTTTTTAAGGCAAACTCTCTGCTAGCCCCTGCTGTCCAGAGGTTTGCCTCTGAAGTTAAGACGTAAAACGACTGCAACCGGGCCTGCTCAGGGGCGCTCGGTTGTTGCGCAGGGCTTACCGTGAGTGATGGCAGACCTTGTCGAGGGTGTGCCGGGTAAATGGCTTGCCGCTATCGGCCGGGTAGCCGAGCGTGATCAGTCCCTGCGGCTGCCATGTTTCCGGCAGGCCGAGTACTTTACCAACGACATCCGCGCAGAACAGTGGCGCGCATAGCCAGCAAGCACCCAGTCCTGCAGCATGGATCGCGAGCAGAAGATTCTGTCCGGCCATCGCCACGCTCTGCACCGCCATCACGTATTCAGATTGCGCGCGTCGCGGGTCTGGGTAGTAGTCCATGTCTTCCTGCGACATGCAGACGACGATGATCGCTGGTGCACCGGTGAGGCGCATGCAGGAGCGATTGGCATCGGCTTCGATGATTTCCGCATCGTCGCCGTCTGCCCGGCGGTCGTGCCGCAGCCTGGTGCCCATCGCGTGGGCCAGCGCGATCTTTTCGCTGTCGTCGATCAGTATGCGGAAGCGCCAAGGCTGGCGGTTGTGGGCCGACGGCGCGCTGATCGCGACGGCAATCAGCGAATCGATCATGGCGCGCGTTATCGGGGTGGCGTGGTAGCGCCGAATCGAGCGTCGTCCGGCAATTGCCTCGACAATTGTTTCGAATCTCGCTGTTTCGTTGTCATCGGTAGTTTTGACGAGTCGTTGCTGGCTTGCGTTGAGTGACATGCGAATTCTCCGCTTCCGTTCTTTTAATGGATTTCCATCAGCAGGTCCTTGGCTTCGATCTTGTCGCCGATGACGACGTGGATCTTGCCGATGCAGCCGTCCCGCTCGGCGGTGATCATTGACTCCATTTTCATCGCTTCGATCGACAACAGCGGGCTGCCTTTCTTCACTGTTTGTCCGGTTTTTACAGCGATCAGTGCTACCGAGCCAGGCATTGGTGCCGCCACATGATTGGTGTTGTCCGGTTCGGCTTTGTGTCGTGTGGCGTGACTGATGGCTGCGCCCTGCTTCGGAACGCGTACGGTACGTGGCTGCCCATTGAGTTCAAAAAACAGTTTGACCATGCCTTCGCTGTCGACTTCAGTACGGCCGGTCAAGCGCACGATCAGCGTCTTTCCCGGATCAATCTCGACGACCATTTCACTCTGCTCGCACAGGCCGTAGAAGAAAACCGGCGTTGGCAGCAGGGAAACATCACCGTGGTGCCGGTGGTGCTCGGCAAAGTCGACGAAGACTTTCGGATACATCAGGTAGGATGCCAGTTCGGTCGCGCTCATCTGTCGGTCGATAGCCTTCTCACCCTGTGCCTGCAGGGCCGCAAGATCGGCTGCGGGGATGATTGAACCGGCGCGTCCGGCCAGCGGGGGCTCTCCCTTGAGAACTTTGTCCTGCAGTGCCTTCGGGAAACCATCTGCGGGGAAGCCCATCTCGCCACGAAACAGCGAGATGACCGATTCCGGAAAAGCGATCTCGCGCTGCGGGTCAGCCACTTCATCCGGCGTCAGATCGTTGCTGACCATGAAGATGGCCATGTCGCCGACGACCTTCGATGTCGGTGTCACCTTGACGATGTCGCCGAACAGCTGGTTCACGTCGGCGTAGGCCTGCGCCACCCCGGACCAGCGGTGTTCGAGGCCCATCGCCCGCGCCTGTTCGCGCAGGTTGGTGTATTGCCCGCCGGGCATTTCGTGGCGATAGACATCCGATGTGCCGGAGCGGATATCGGCTTCGAAGGGTGCGTAATAGCGGCGTACGTCTTCCCAGTAACGGGTGAATGGCTGGATGCGATCGAGCGCAATGCCGGGATCGCGCTCGCTGCCGGCCAGTGCCGCGAGAATCGCGCCGAGGCTCGGTTGCGAGGTGAGGCCGCTCATCGAATCCATTGCCGCGTCCACCGCGTCCACGCCGGCATCGATCGCTGCCAGCACGCTGGCGATGGCGCCACCGCTGGTGTCGTGCGTGTGGAAATGAACCGGCAGACCGATCTCTTCGCGCAGCGTTTTGACCAGCGTGGCGATGGCACGCGGGCGGCAGACACCGGCCATGTCCTTGATGCCGATGATGTGGGCACCGGCACGTTCCAGTTGCCGGGCCATGTCCACGTAGTAGCTGAGGTTGTACTTGGACCGTTTGTCGTCGAAGAGGTCGCCGGTGTAGCAAATTGCCGCTTCACACAGGGCGCCGGATTCGCCGACGGCTTCCATTGCCACGCGCATGTTGTCCACGCTGTTCAGTGAATCGAAGACGCGGAAGAGGTCAATTCCCTCCTTGGCAGCCTGTTGCACGAAGTAACGTACGACGTTGTCGGCGTAGTTCGTGTAACCGACCGCGTTCGAGGCGCGCAGCAGCATCTGGAAGAGGATGTTTGGTGCGGCCTGGCGCAGGCGTGCCAGGCGCTCCCACGGATCTTCCTTGAGGAAGCGCATGGCTACGTCGAATGTCGCGCCGCCCCAGCACTCGAGCGAGAATAGCTCTGGCAGGGCTTGTGCGTAGTGCGGTGCGATGGCAGTCATGTCGGTGGTACGCATGCGTGTAGCGAACAGCGACTGGTGCGCATCGCGCATGGTCGTGTCGGTGAGCAGGACAGGTTGCTGCGCGCGCATCCAGCTGGAAAATGCGCTGGCGCCAAGTTCCTTCAATCGATCTCGGCTGCCCTGCGGTAAAACCTGCCCGAGAACGGTTGGCGGCAGTGTCGGTGCCGCCAGCGGCTGTTGCGGCAGGTTACGGCCCTTGACCTCGACGTTGCCATTGATCGCGACTTCTCCGATGAAGCGCAGCAGGCGCGTTGCACGGTCTCGGCGCTTGGGGAAGTGGAACAGTTCGGGCGTGCTGTCGATGAAGCGGGTTGAGCATGCGCTGGCAACGAATAGCGGGTGGTTGATGACGTTTTCGAGGAAATGCAGGTTGGTCGCCAAGCCGCGCACGCGGAATTCGCGCAGGGCGCGATCCATCCGTGAAATGGCTTCCTTTGCGTTGGGCGCCCAGGCCGTCACTTTGACCAGCAGGGAGTCGTAATAAGGTGTGATGACGGCGCCGGCATAGGCCGTTCCGGCATCGAGACGGATGCCGAAGCCGGCCGGGCTGCGGTAAGCCGTGATGCGGCCGTAATCCGGCGTGAAATTGTTTTCCGGATCTTCGGTGGTGATGCGGCACTGCAGCGCGTGACCGGACAGGCGGATATTTTCCTGGTGCGGTACGCCGGAGTCCGGGTGGCCGATCTTCGCGCCTTCACAAATACGGATCTGCGCTTTGACAATATCGATGCCGGTGACCTGCTCGGTGACCGTGTGCTCGACCTGGATGCGCGGGTTGACCTCGATGAAATAGAAATGGCCGGTGTCGCCGTCCATCAGGAACTCGACCGTGCCGGCATGGGTGTAACTGACCGCGCGCGCCAGACGGCGTGCCGCCGCGCAAAGCGCTTCGCGTTGGCTGGTATCGAGATAGGGGGCCGGCGCCTGCTCGACGACTTTCTGATTGCGGCGCTGTACTGTGCAATCACGATCAAACAGATGGATTGCTGTGCCGTGGCGGTCGCCGATGACCTGTATTTCGACGTGGCGGGCGTTGCGTACAAGCTTCTCCAGGTACACCTCGTCGTTGCCGAAAGCGGCTAACGCTTCGCGGCGGGCGATGTCGAGCTGGGCGTGCAGGTCACCTTCGGTTTCAATCACGCGCATGCCGCGCCCGCCGCCGCCCCAGCTTGCTTTCAGCATTAACGGATAACCAACCGCAGCGGCGATTCGGCAGGCCGCCGCGAGGTCGTACGGCAGCGGCCCGGAGGCCGGCATCACGGGAACCCCTGCGGCCTCGGCGGCATTGCGCGCAGCAATCTTGTTGCCCAGCGTACGCATGACTTCTGCCGTCGGTCCGACAAAAGCGAGGCCGTTTTTTGCGCAGGCCTCGGCAAAATCCGGATTTTCCGAGAGCAGACCGTAGCCCGGGTGGATGGCGTCTGCTTTGGTTGCCTTGGCGATCCGGATGATGTCGTCGATATCCAGATAAGCCTGGATCGGCTTTTTACCCACTCCGACCAGATAGCTCTCGTCCGCTTTGAAACGATGCAGGGCGAAACGGTCCTCATTCGAATAGATGCCCACCGTGCGGATGCCCAGCTCGGTGGCGGCTCGCATGATGCGGATGGCGATTTCACTCCGGTTGGCGATGAGAAGTTTGCGGATTTTCTTCATTTTTTTCCCATTTGACGTTCGACGGCGAGGCTTTTGCCAAATGAAAAGATACGTCCAGTACTCGTCCCGGTCTTGCTTGACGAGCAGGCTGACTTGTCTATGCGCGCACGCTTTGAATCAGCGAAATGCCCGCGCTCTTGCGCAACATCGTGTTTGCGCTGTTGGTCAATAGGCTAGCTCGGGCGGGCAAGACTGTGCAGGGGGGCGGCAACTAGCATGTGTTTGAGTTCGATGGTGGTTTGGGTATTCGACCCGGTCGATTTTGTGCGTAGAAATTCTTTTTTTGGGAGCAAGCTAAATGACCAAGACCGTAAAGCCCAAGATGGGCGTGATTTTTAAGTCGTATGAACCGCTGTCGGCGATGCGTGCCTATGCAGCACAAACGGAAGCCTCGAATATGACCGGTGGCTTCTGGATCGCGGAGGCCTATCACTGGTTCCGTCAGTACGGGCTGGAAGCCCGCGGTTGCTTCACCACGCTGGCTGTTGTCGCGGAAGCGACCAAGACTATTCCGGTCGGCCTGGGTATCACCTCACCGTATATCCGCCACCCGACCGCTTTGGCCGCCGAAGCTGCAGCCATCGACGAATTGTCGAATGGTCGCTTCATTATGGGCATCGGTGTCGGCAAGGTCGGTATTGAATACCTGGAATACGACATCGAGAAGATGCGTCCGGTCGCTGTGCACCACGAGTCAATGGATATCATGCGCCATGTCTTCAGCGGCGAAAAATATTCCTACGAAGGCAAGCACTACAAGTCCTCGATGCCTGCCTACGACCGCGCCGCCAAGGGTCTGCGCACCAAGATTCCGGTGTATGTCGGCGCTACCGGTCCGTTTATGCAGAAGCTTTGTGGCAAGGAATCTGACGGCATGCTGCTCGCCGGTCTGACCTCTCCGGCTTTCGTCCACTACGCAATCGATAACATGAAGGCCGGCGCCAAGGCGCTCGACCGCGTGCTGCCGGATGATTTTCCGGTTGGCGGTGTGATCCTCTGTGCCTGCTCACGCGACGGTGCCAAAGCACGCAACGCAACACGCAGCTATACCGGCACCTATGTGGTTAACAAGATTCGTAATATTAAAAATGACGTCATCCTCTCCGGTTCCGGTCTGCCGGACAGCACCTGGGATCCGTTCCGCAAGGCAATCGCCGATGGTACGCAGGACAACGTCACCCACCTCGTCACCGACGAGATGATGCGCAAGTTTACCGTTATCTCCGGGACGCCGGAAGAGTGCCTGGAGATCACCCAGGAACTGATTGATGCTGGCATGAACCTGCCGCTGCTGGAAGTTGTTGGCAAGACCGTGGAAGACAACCTCGAAACTATCCGTCTGATGGGCGAGGAGGTCCTGCCAAAGCTCAAGCCCGGCCCTTCAGTAACCGCTTGATCGTTGTTGCATCCGCCGCGCGCCTGAGTGCGCGGCGGAATCAAATGATACGGAGAAAAAAATATGAAATTAGCGAGTTTTAGAATCAAGTCGAGCGGCAAGGCAACGATTGGGGTGGTGCTGGCTGATGGTGGTTACCTGGACCTCAACGGTGCGACGAATGGTGAACTGCCGAACGCGATGATTCCGTTCCTGGAGTTGGGAGAGTATGCGATGGCACGCGCCCGTCAGTTGGCCGCCAATGCTGCTTCCGGTCAAGCAAATGTCATTCCTGTCACCGACGTTGATCTGCAGGCCCCAGTGCCGCGTCCGGGCAAGATAATGCATACCTCGTGCAATTTTCCCGGTCACCTCTCCGAGCTGACAACTTGGCAAGCGCCCGAGTGGCAGGCACACAACTGGGGTGACTTCCATTTTGATCATCCCACCGGCTTCCTTGAGGCGCCGTCAAGCGTCGTTCCGACGAATGCTTCGGTGGCAATACCGCACTTCACGAAGCAACTGGATTACGAAATCGAAATCGGCATCGTGATCGGCAAAAAAGCCTTCCGTGTTTCACGTGAAGAGGCTCTCGAATATGTCGCCGGCCTGACGATTTTCAACGACCTTTCGGCTCGCGACATTCAGGCGCGCGAGCATGCCAACAAGGTTATTCTGCTCGGCAAGAGTTTTGATGGCTCGTGCCCGCTTGGCCCGCATCTGGTAACGCTGGACGAAGTCGGCGATGTCAACAACCTGGGCATGCAGCTCACGCTAAATGGCCAGCCACGCCAGACCTCGAACTCAGGCAACGTCCATTACAAGATCGCCGACATGGTGGCCTGGTGGTCAAACACCACGCTGGAACCGGGCGATGTGATCACCTCCGGCAGTCCTCCGGGCGTCATCGCCGGCAGCAAGGACCCGGTGTATCTCAAGAACGGCGACCGTATCGACTGCAACGTCGAAAAACTCGGCACGCTCACGACTTTTATCGTCGACTAATCAGGCGAGGAAAACATGACAAATAGCGTAAATAGAGATCTCGTCAAGAAGGCGACCGATCTGATTGATCGTGAACGACTGGTCAACCTGACCATCGATCTGGTGAATATTCCAAGCCCTACGGGTTTTGAAGGTGATGTCGCACGTGCCTATCATGAGGTTCTGCAGGGGTCGGGCTTCGATGCCACGCTGCAGCCGATCGGTGATGAGCGCTACAACGCGATCGGCCGTCTGCAGGGCGAGGGTGGGGGCAAGTCCCTCATGTTCAATGGTCACCTCGATACTTCGTTCGGCCCGGAGCAAGCTCACCGCGGCATCGGCTACCAATGCAAGGGGACGCTGGTCGACAACGAGTGGATCTACGGCATGGGCTCGTTCAATATGAAGTTTGCCCTGGCCAATTACCTCACGGCAGTCGAGGCGATTCGCAAAGCCGGCATCAAACTGGGCGGTGACGTAGTGATTGCTGCCGTTGCAGGTGAGATTGAGAAAGCACCGGTCAACGAATACGAAGGCCGTCAGTATCAGGGCTATGGCGTCGGTACCAAATACGCGATTACCCACGGTGCGGTTGCGGACTATTGCATCCTCGGCGAGCCGACCAACATGATGCTGATCCCACGTCACTGCGGAACCACCTGGATCAAGATTACTGTCCCGGGCCACCTGATCCACACTGCGTGGTCGGAACTAGAGCGTAATGCGATCAACAAGTCGCGCGTGGTGCTAGATGCGATTCATGAATGGATTCCCGATTATCTCGCGCGCAACACCGTCGGCGACTTTCAGCCGCGCGTAAACGTTTCTGCGATCGAAGGCGGTTGGCCTTGGCGCGGTGCGCGCACGCCAGATAACTGCGTGATTTACCTCGATGTGCGCACACTGCCCAACAACCTTCCAGTGCAGGCGTTCAACGAAGTCCGCGACATGATTAAGTCGGTGGTCAAGAGGAACCCGCAGCTTGAAGGTACCAAGGCAGAAATTTTCCTGTCCGCGCCCGGTACATCTATTCCTGATGATCACGAATTGGTCCAGACCATCATCTCCGCTCACTCGAACCAGCTCGGCAAGGCGCCTCAGATGGGGACTGAAACCTGGTATAGCGATGCCGCACACATGAACCGCTACGGTATCCCTACCGTCAATTACGGCTCGGCGGGTCGTATCCGCACTGGCGGTGGTGGCTTCTCGACGGCGCAGGGTGAGCATACGCATATCGGCGACATGATGGACATCGTCGGGGTGTACATCGAAGTGATGATGAAGATTTGTGGCGTGGTTAAGTAGGTAGCACAAAGTAACCGGGCATCGGGACGGTTTTTGAAAAGCTTGTCTTTGCAGGACAAAATGGAGATCTTCAAGCAATGAGCATATTGACCGGCAGACTTCTGGAACGTCCTGATGCCCAAACCGCGCTGGCTCTAGCGCATTTCCAGGGGCTGGAGGAAATCCAGGTCATCGCGGCGGCGATCAGGGACCATGGACATGGTTCCGTGGTTACCTATTCACCAAAAGTATTCATTCCACTCACTCAGTTGTGTCGTGATGTTTGCCACTACTGTACGTTTGCCAAGGTGCCCGACGAAGACACGGCACCATATCTGACGCCTGATCAGGTGCTTGAAATTGCCCATGCCGGTGTGCAGGCTGGTTGCCATGAGGCGCTGTTTACCCTTGGCGACAAGCCAGAATTGCGTTATTCGGCTGCGCGCGAAGCGCTTGCTGCCATGGGGTATGACACCACGCTTTCCTATCTGGCAGCGATGGCAAAGCTCGTTCAGGACGAAACCGGTCTGTTGCCGCACCTAAATGCGGGGGTGATGAGCGCACAGGATCTGCAGGCTCTGCGTATGGTTTCCGTATCGCAAGGGCTGATGCTCGAAAGTACCGCCCAGAATTTGTGTGAAATAGGGGGCCCCCACTATGGCTCGCCTGACAAAGAGCCTGGAGCCCGACTGGAAATGATTGCCGTTGCCGGCAAGCTAAAAATTCCTTTCACTTCCGGGATTTTGATCGGCATCGGTGAAACTCGGCAGCAGCGTATTGAAGCGTTGCTCGCGCTACGCGACCTTAACGATGAATATGGTCATATCCAGGAAGTCATCATTCAGAACTTCCGTCGCAAGCCGAACACCAAAATGGCCAATGCGCCGGAACCGTCAGTCGAGGAGTTATGCTGGACGATTGCCGCTGCACGCATCATCTTCGGTGCGGAGGCTAATATCCAGGCGCCACCGAATCTGTCACCGCAGTCCGTGCGTGTTCTGATTAATTCGGGAATTAACGATCTGGGTGGCGTCTCGCCGGTGACCCCCGATCATGTCAACCCCGAAGCACCGTGGCCGCATTTGCACCTTTTGGCGCGTGAAACAGAAATGGCTGGCAAGATACTTGTGCCACGCCTGCCACTCTATCCAAAGCTGGTTCAGCAACTGGAGCAGTGGGTCGACCCCGAACTGCACCAGGCGGTGCGTTCACGTGTCGATGCTGGCGGCTTTCCTCGTACCGATACGTGGTGTCCCGGTCAAGGCAGCCCTGCGCCAAAAATGCCAAGCTTCCCGCCGTCCGAGCAGTTGTTCCATTTTTTGGGCAACGAAGCCTACCGTTTCGCCGAAAAGGCGGCACGCGGTGTTCGCCTCTCAGAACGAGAGATCATGCGCCTGTTCGATGTGCGTGGGGGCGAGCTTCATATTCTGTGCGCGGCAGCTGACGAGTTGCGCGTTGAGGTAAAGGGGAGTGCGGTTACCTACATTCCCAACTGCAACATCAACTACACGAACATCTGTTCGTACAAATGCCAGTTCTGCGCCTTCTCGAAAGGCAAAGCAAGCGACGAACTGCGCGGCAAGGCATATAACCTGCCGCTTTCAGAGATTCAAAGCAAGGCGGCCGATGCGTGGGATCGAGGCGCGAGCGAAGTCTGCCTGCAGGGAGGGATTCATCCGTCCTATACCGGCAAGACCTATCTCGATATCTGCAAGGCGATCAAGGATGTGCGGCCCGACATGCATATTCATGCCTTCTCACCGCTGGAAATCTGGCAGGGCGCGACGACGCTTGGCATGCCGCTGGGCGAGTATCTCGCTGAACTGAAAGCAGCAGGTCTCGGCTCGTTGCCGGGAACTGCCGCTGAAATTCTCGACAACCAGGTGCGTCAGATACTGTGCCCAGATAAGCTCACGGTCGAGCAATGGGGTGACGTGATGCGCGCCGCTCACCGTGTCGGTCTAAAAAGTACGGCAACCATCATGTATGGTCATGTCGAGCAATCCGAGCATTGGGCACGACATCTGCTCTTCTTGCGCGACTTGCAGGAAGAAAGCGGCGGCTTCACCGAATTCGTCCCCCTGCCGTTTGTGCACATGGAGGCGCCGATTTATCGGCGCGGCAGGGCGCGCCCTGGACCAACTTTTCGCGAAGCTGTGTTGATGCACGCGGTGGCTCGCTTGGCGTTGCACCCTCTGATCGAAAACATTCAGACCTCGTGGACCAAGATGGGCCGCGACGGCGTCGGTGCCTGCCTGCAGGCTGGGGCAAACGATCTGGGCGGCACCTTGATGAACGAGAGCATCAGCCGTGCAGCAGGAGCCAAGAACGGTCAGGAAATGACTCCCAAGGATTTGGAGGCGACGATCCTGTCGATCGGTCGCCTGCCGGTTCAGCGTAACACCCTTTATGGGCGGGCTACGCCCCGCGAATATTTTTCGGGATCGACGCAAAAAACGCGCATCGCAGTCAGTTGTGCGTGATGTCCGAGTCCCGGTTTTCAACCAGCGTTGATACGAAACGATCCACGAAAGGAACGTGCACGTGAGCGGTCAAGCCCTATTTGATAGTCTGTCGAAAGCTAAGGTTTACGATCTCGGTCAGGCCTACTGGCCGAGCATGCCGGTGCATCCATTCGATCCACCGTTCCAGTTCTTCCTGTACCGTTACCACGAGTACGTGCGCAAGTCGTTCGATGAGATGGGCATTGAACCTGGTTTCTCAGATGCCATCAGTCTGATCGTGACCTCGATGCATTCCGGCACGCATTTCGATTTGCCGATTCACATGTCTGAGAATCTGAAGGTGATGGGTGTCGATGTGACGCCTTACCAGCGCGATACTGGTTTCACCAATCTTCCCGAGCCGTTGCACAGCATGGAAAAAGTGCCACCGCTGCTGCTGCGCGCCATTCTGCTCGACATCCCGGCCTATAAGGGGCTGGATATCCTGCCCGAATGCTACGCCATCACGCCGGAGGATCTTGAGGGTGCCGCAGCAACGCAGGGCGTGACGATCAAAGAGGGGGACTGCATTCTTATACGTACCGGCTATGCACGCTACTTCGAGACGGATCGCGAGGCCTATCTCTACAAATGGGCCGGCCTGAGCGATCATGCGGCGCACTGGGTTGCCGCCCGCAAGCCCAAGCTGGTTGGTATTGACAATTTGTCGCTGGGCGTTCCGACCCCTTTTGCTAGCCACCGCATCATTCTGGTTGAGGCCGGCATCTATCTGATGAAGAGCCTGACCCTGGAAACGCTGGCTGCTGACAAACGATACATTAGTACTGTGGTTGTTCTCCCCCTAAAAATCAAAGGTGGCGAGGCTTCGCTAGTCCGCCCTATCGCAATTGCATGAACCGAGGTGACAACATGATACAGAGCAACACAATTTCTCCTGATCTGATCTGGACTGGCGAAATCAACCAGCGGCCGGAAGTCCAGGATGGTTTTGACCGTACGAAAACTGTTCGTTTCTACGACACGACGTTGCGCGATGGCGAACAGGCCGTGGGGGTTGTTTTTTCTGCCGACGCAAAGTACCAAATCGCCTGCTGTTTGGCCGAGATGGGCGTGGGGCGTATCGAATCTGGTTTTCCACGCGTTTCCGATGAAGACACTGAGGCAGTTCGCCGGATTCTCGCCGCCAAGCTGAAGTCCGAGATATGGGGCTTTGCGCGGGCAGTCAAGGCCGATATCGACGCTCACATCGAGTTGGGAACGACCGAGGTACTGATTGAGATCGCAACCAGCGAGCAGAAGATGAAGGCCTATGGCTTCACACGCGAGTCAGTGATTGTCCGCATGAGCGATGCGATCAGGCATGCCCGCGCCCATGGCATGCGAGTGAATTTCTTTCCAGTCGATAGCACGCGTTCTGACTTTCAATTCCTTGAGCAAGTATACAAGGCTGCGATCGCCGCCGGCGCGGAAGAAGTCTCTGTGGTTGATACGATCGGCGCCTGTGCACCGGAGGCAGTAGAGTTTCTTATCCGCAAAGTGGCTTCGTGGGTTGGGCCGAATGTGCCGATTCACTGGCATGGCCATAACGACTTCGGTCTGGCGACTGCCGCGGCAATTGCTGCTGTCCGTGGCGGCGCCACCTGGATTCAAGGAACGATCAACGGCATGGGCGAGCGTGCCGGCAATGCCGACATTTGCGAAGTCGCGCTGGCGTTGCAGTGCCTCTACAACGTTCCGGTGGAGATGGATCTATCGAAGGCGCGTCAGGTCTCCGAGCTGGTTCGCAAGGAGGGCAACTATCAGGTTGACCGCTGGAAGCCGGTGGTCGGCGAGGCCCTGTTCGTACGCGAAAGCGGCGCTGTGGCGGCACAGTTTCACATGCCTGATGCCATTGAACCCTATTCGTCAACGGTTGTTGCTGCGCAACGTGGCATCGTCCTCGGCAAGAAGAGTGGTCTGGCAAATGTCGAAATCAAGGTCAAGGAACTCAATCTTGCGCTACCTGCGGAAAAGTATCCGGCGCTGCTTGCTGCCGTTAAGGATATGTCCACACGTTCTCATCGTTTGGTAAGCGATGAGGAGTTTGTCAAAATGGCGGCAACGATGCTTTCATGATTTCCTTTTTTTGCTGTTGACGTGCAGATGAGAAGGTGATAACTGTGATCCGTTAAGTGGGTGCGGAAACGATAGGACAAGGCCAGATCAATCTGGCTGGCTGCAGCAGATTTGTCTCGTGAATCCCCGGCATAACTTGCAGCCGGATTCTTGTTGGAGGAGGAGCTGTTATGAATATGGCGCTTGTCGAGGGTTCTTTGCTGGACAATGTTCGGAATGCTGTCGTTCGTGTGACGGCGCAACAGCATATCGAACCTTTTGAGCACTACGTGGTTAATCTTGTCAGGATTGCGAGTTTATCCATCCATAGCATAGAGAGTGATCCAATAACCGTATCGAGACTCGCTGAAGATATCCTTGCAGACCACGTTTTCGATGTTTTGCTGCATGTTCAGCTCGAAGGTACAGCTGAAATAACCCAGGAAGGAAAGACCTTTACGCTCAGGGAAAACGCGTTGGCTATTGTTCCGGGCGGTATTCCATATACCGTGAATTATCCTGAAAAAGGTCGCAAGATCATCTTGCGCATTCCGTACAGAGTGTTTCATGAACGACTGCTGGGGCGAGAAGTTCGTGATTTTGGCGCCGCAGTATTCGGTGGTGATGGACTGGTGCCCATTGTTATCTCGCTGCTCAAGTCATTGACCCTTGAAGAGGAAGGTGCTCTGACCGATATCGAGCAATTTACAGTGGCTGATAGCTTTCTGTCTCTGATCGGCGCTGTAATTCGTTCCCGTAGCAAATCGGGCGTCAAGGATAGCGAGAAAAATCATTGCGCGCGCCTGTGCCGAATCCTTTCCTATCTTGAGGAAAATTTCTCAGATCATCAATTGACGCCAACACGAATTGCAGACGCTAATTTTGTTTCCGTACGTCATCTGCATGGATTGTTTCAGCAATGCGGTACGACCGTGAGTAAATGGATCTGGAACCGCAGGCTGAAGGCTGGACGTGAAGACCTTCTTGACGCAGCCAAAGCGTCGCTAACTATTTGTGAAATCGCATACAGTCGCGGATTTAACGACTCTGCCCATTTTAGCCGGGCCTTCAAGGATCGTTTTGGCCTGTCGCCGGGGCAACTCCGGACCAAGGCACGCGACGGTGCGGTGATTGAGGACTGAGAAATACATCCGCTACGCTACCCGGATTGATCTTGGCCGTCGCCACAACAACGTTCGTATTCCCCCTACAGCCCCGCATCTTTGATCGCCTGCCGCATGGCGCGGAACGGCAGCAGAACGCAGCCATGGCGGCTCTTGTGTGCACGCACCGGGGCGAAGGCAGACAGTTGCGGCCAGTGCGTTGATTCCATGCTTTCTCCGCTGAGCAGCGCTTCGAGTTCGGCGTATACGCGCGCCAGATCCGTAGCCGTCCTGCCGGGCGCTTCACGTGCCAGCAGCGAGGCGGAGGCGCGGCATAGCAGGCAGCCCTTGGTTTCTTGACCGACCTCGGTGATTACGCCATCGTCGATACGCAGATCGAGCGTGACGCGATCGCCGCATAGCGCGTTGTCTAGCCGGACGCTCGCCGTCGGTTGCGCCAGGCGGCCCGCACCATGCGCCGCCTGGGCGAGTTGCTTGATGGCCTGCTGGTAGAGCGCGTCGCTCATGCCAGCACACGGATGACGTCGGCCAGACCGGTGAGCAGGGCGTCGATGTCCGCCGCCGTCGTATAAGGGGCGATGCTGGCGCGGTTCGCTCCATTTACCCCAAAGTGGCGCATCAGCGGCTGCGCGCAGAGATGGCCGCCGCGCAGCGCGACGCCACGATCATCGAGTACCTGACAGACGTCGTGCGGATGCAGTCCGGCGAGGTCAAAGCTGACGATCGCCTGCCGCGCCACCGTATCGCACGGGCCAAGCAGGCGCAGGCCGGAAAAACCGGCGAGGCCCTGCAGCAGGCGGTCGAGCAGCATCCGTTCGTGTGCGTGAATCGCCGCCCACGGCAAGGTCGTCATCCAGTCGAGTGCGGCACCGAGGCCGACGGCCTCGGCGATCGGCGGCGTGCCGGCTTCGAAGCGTTGCGGTGGTGCGGCGAAGGTCGTGATTTCGGGCGTCACCTCGCCGACCATGCCGCCGCCGCCAAGGAAGGGCGGCATCGCGTCGAGCACTGGCGCGCGTCCCCACAGCACGCCGATGCCGCCGGGGCCGTAGCACTTGTGGCCGGAAAATGCGTAGAAGTCGACGCCGAGTGCCTGCACATCGATCGGGCCGTGCTGTACGCGCTGTGCGCCGTCGAGCAGAACGCGCGCATCGACCGCCCGCGCCGCGGCGACCACCGCCGCGACGTCGGTAAGCGCGCCCGTGACGTTGGAGCAGTGCGTGACGGCGATCAGACGACAGCGCGGCGTTACCACTGTGGCCAGCGCTCCGGTATCGATGCGTCCGTCGGCGGAAAGCGGCAGAAATTTGAGGGCGATGCCATTGCGCTGGCGCAACATCTGCCAGGGAACGAAGTTGCTGTGGTGCTCGGCGAGCGAGATGACGACTTCGTCGCCGGCGCGCAGGGTGGCGCCGAATGTGCTGGCGACGAGGTTCAGCGCGGCGGTGGTGCCGGAGGTGAAGACGATTTCCCCAGGTGCGGCTGCGTTCAGGAAACGTGCGGCCTGGGCGCGTGCCTGCTCATAGGCCTCGGTGGCCGCCTCGGCAAGCCGGTAGGTGCCGCGCATGACGTTGGCGCGCTGCGTCGTTTCGTGACGGACCAGCGCGGCCAGCGCCGAGCGATGGATTTGGCTGGTTGCGGCGCTGTCGAGATAGTGCACTGCCGTCTGGCTGGCGGCAAAGAGCGGAAACTCGTCGCGCAGGGCGAGCGCATCGAAACTCATTTCCGGGTCAGGGCCTGCAGTGCTTCGGGCGTGTCGACATCGGCAAAGATCGTCGGTGCGTCGAAAGGCACGGTCCGCACCTCCCGCGCGTACTGCTCAAGCAGCCCGCGCGCTCCAGTGTCTCCGGAAAGCGCCGCCATTTCGGCAAAATAGCGGCGCGGCCAGAGGACTGGATTGCCGCGCCTTCCTTCGTGTTCGGGAACCAGTACAGCCGGTTGTGCCGGATCGAAGGCATCGATCATGCGGTCGATGTCCACGGCGCTGATGCCTGGCATGTCGGCGAGTAGAACGAGCACTGCGTCGATGTCGGTGCGCAGGGCGCGCAGCCCGCGGCGCAGCGAGCTGGCCATCCCGCTGGCGTAGTCCGGGTTGTGTGTGAAGGACACCGGGCGGCCCGCTAGTGCGGCCTCGATGTGCTCGGCTTGATGGCCGCTGACGACCATCACCTGACAGGCGCGCGAGGCGCACGCCGCATTCACGGCGCGTTCTACCAGCGGTACGCCGCCTACGCTGCACAGCAGCTTGTTGCGTTCGCCCATCCGTGTCGAGCTTCCGGCCGCTAGCACCAGCGCGGCGACCAGCGGCGGACGCGGGGGGGCCGGCGCCGGTTCGGATGCTTCGGCGACGTCGGGCGGCGCCGGGGCGAGCGTTTCGCTTTCGTCCTTGCTGTGGATCAGCCCGCCGACCCCCAGCCCCATGATGTCGTAAGGCGCGAGCGGCAGGCCGGCCAGCATTCTCTGCAGCAGCAGATCGACGCCGTTGTGGCTGCGCGAACGTGCGCAGCCGGGCAGATTGAACACCGGGATGCTGCCGATGCGGCCGGTCAGCAACATGTTGCCGGGCTCCACCGGCATGCCGAAATGCTCGATCACGCCGCCGACGGCGGTGATGGCCGCGGGAACAACGTCGGCGCGATCCTTACTGATCGTCGCGCCCATGATCAGTACCAGGTCGCAGCCGGCGGCCAGTGCCTGCTGCAGCGTCCGGGCCACGGCCGGGCTGTCGTGGGTACAGCGCAGTTCGAGCGCGAGTGTGCCACTCAGTTCTTCGAGCCGGCCGCGCGTGGCTGCCACGGTCATTTCGAGCATGCGCTCGGTGGTGCCCGACGAGACGCTCATGATCAGCGCCGCGCGGCACGGACGCAGCGGCGCCAGATGGAGCGGCGAGCGCGTCCCGACCAACTCGCGCCAGGCCTCGATGCAGCCCGGTTCGACCGCGAACGGGATGATCTTCACCGTCGCGATGCGCTGATCCTTGCTGACGCAGGCGTGGCGCGGCAGGGTCGCGAGCGTGATGGCTTCGCTGATCCGGTTGAGGTGATCGATGCGTTCCTGATCGACGAGGAGAATGCCGGCGCTTTGCGCATAGAGATTGCAGCGCCCGGTATACGGCGGGCGCGGCGTGATTCCGGTGTTGGCAAGCAGCGCAGCGGCGGCGTGCGCTGCGCTGTCTTCATCGAGCTCACCGTTCGCCAGCCTGGCGCCGGTGACGCTTTCGATGCCGGCGGCGGCGAGCGCTGCGACGTCGGAAGCGGACAGCACCCGGCCTTTGCGCAGCAATATATAGGGCAGTTTGAGCGTGTGCGCGAGGCGCACCCCTTCGGCCTGCGGGCTGGGAAAATCGCCGAAGATCATCGTGCCGACCCCTGATAGCGCACGCGGATGATCTGGGCGAGGATCGAGACGGCAATTTCGCTCGGAAAGCGGCCGCCCAGATCGAGGCCGATGGGTGCGTGAATGCGGGCGAAGATATCGCTTGCCAGCCCCAGTTCCTGCAGGCGTGCAATACGCTTCTCGTGTGTGCGCTTGCTGCCCAGTGCGCCGATGTAGAAGGCTGGGCTGGTCAGCGCGGCAGCCAGAGCCGGATCGTCGAGCTTGGGGTCGTGCGTCAGGGTGACGACGGCGGTCTGCGCGTCGGGCACCAGGCGTTCCAACGCTTCATCAGGCCACTCGTCGGTAACCGTCACATCAGGGAAACGCTGCACGCTGGCGAAGGCGCTGCGCGGGTCAATGATCGTCACCTCGTAGCCGGCCATCGCAGCCATTGGTGCCAGTACCTGCGCAATATGCACCGCGCCGATGATCAGCAGGCGCGGCGCTGGCGCATAGACTCGGGCGAAAACGTCGCCGGCGGCATCGAGCGCGCCGCTCTGGCCGCTGACGAAGCGCACCTGCAGTTCTGCGTCGAGCGCGGCCGTCAGTTCGAGGTCGCCGTGCACGCTGCCGGCGTCGACCAGCGTCTGCGCACCGTCGCTCAGGCGCGTGATGAGGGCTACCGGGCGCTTGGCGGCACGCGCCGCCATCAGTCGGGCGAAGAAACCGGGCTTCATGCGAGCCTCTCGACGTAAACCTGCACGCGGCCGCCGCAGGCCAGACCGACCTCCCAGGCCTGCTCGTCGCTGATGCCGAATTCGAGCAGGCGCGGTTTGCCGTCGGCAATGGTGGTTAGCGCTTCCTGTATGACGGCACCTTCGATGCAGCCGCCGGATACCGAGCCGGCAAAAGCGCCTTGCGCATTGACCGTCAGGTGGCTGCCGACCGGGCGCGGGGACGAACCCCAGGTGCGCACCACGGTGGCCAGCGCTACGCCCTGGCCGGCATCGTGCCAGTCCCTGGCACTATTCAGGATATCGTCGAGTTCGGAGGCCATGCGTGTTGTCCAGTCGGGGGCGAAAGCGTGATCATACTAGGCGCCAATCGCGCGCAGGGTTTTCGCCAGTTGCGACAGACTTTGCAGATTGTGCGCCGGCAGGAAATAGTCGAGGTAGGGCAGGGCGCACTGCATGCCCTGTGTCAGCGGCTGGTAGCCCGGCGTGCCGAGCAGGGGATTGAGCCACAGCACCTTTTGCGCGCGCTGGCGCAATTTGGCCATCTCGGTCCGCATCTCGACGGCGTTGCCGCGATCCCAGCCGTCGCTGAGAAAGATGACGGCGGTGCGGCCATTCAGCATCTGCGGCGCATGGTGTTCGTTAAATTCGCGCAGGCTGCCACCGATATTGGTGCCGCCGGCCCAGTCGTGGATCTTGTCCCCAACCTGCTTCAGCGAAGCTGCGACGCCCTTGGTCTGCAGCAAATCGGTGATAACCGTCAGGTGGGTTGAGAAGACCGCCACTTCAAGATCGGACAGCTCGCGGCGCAGGGCGTACATGAACTCGATCAGGAAGCTGCTGTAGCGCTGCATCGAACCGCTGACGTCGCAGAGTAGTACGAGGCGAGTCTTGTTTACGCGGCGGGTCCGGTAGGGCAGGGCGCAGATGCCGTCCGCCGTGTAGAAGGAGCGGTTGCGCATCATCCGGCGCAGGTCGGGCAGGCGGCCGTTCCGGCGAGAGACATAGCGGCGGCCGCGCTTGTTGGCCAGGGCGCTGACGATCTCGCGGATCAGGCGTTGCGCGCGTTCGACGTCGGCGTCGGTCAGCGTACCGAGGTCGCGGCTGGCGAGTATCTCGTCGGGACTGTAGGAAAGCTTGAGCGATTTTTTCTTGTCGCCGTCATCGCCGCCGTCGTCGCCTGGCAGGATGAGCTTGGCGCCGGGGCTGCTTTCGTCGGCACTGTCATCATCGTCCGAACCTTCGCGCTGCTTGCGGATCAGCACCCGCTCGGGCGATTCCCAGTACTGGGCGAAGACGGCGTCGAAGCGCGGGATGTCCTCGCGCCGCGAGATCAGCGTCGCCCGCGCGGCGGCATGGAAATCGTCGCGCTGCGTGATGTCGATGAAGTTGAAACACTGGCAAAGGTCGATCAGGTTGCCCGGACTGACCGCCAGATCCGCCTCGTGCAGGGCGCGTGAAAAACCGACGACATGTTCGAGCATGCTGCGCGCTCGCTGTGTCGTGGGTGTCCCCATGTCCGGATTCTTCGTGATCAGCCGAAGGTCGCCGCTGCTGCGGAAGGGTCATGGCCCGGCATCAGGGCCATTTCGACCAGACCGTCGAGCCCGAGCTGGTGCAGTTTTTCGTTGTCACCCTTGTACTTGAGGATGCAGCCGAGCGTGGCATTGACCGCGTCGGCGTTCAGCTCGGCGACCCCGAGGGCGAGCAGGGCGCGTGCCCAGTCGATGGTTTCAGCGACGCCGGGGCGCTTGTAGAAATCATGCTTGCGCAGCAGTTCCATGAAGCGGCAGACTTGTCCGGCCAGCCGCAGTTCGATCTCCGGCAGGCGCGTGCGCAGGATCGTTACCTCCTTGGCGAAGGTCGGGTAATTGATCCAGTGGTACAGGCAGCGGCGCTTCAGGGCGTCGTGTACCTCGCGTGTACGGTTTGATGTGAGGATGACGAACGGGATCTGGTGGGCGTGCAGCGTGCCGATTTCCGGAATGGTGATCTGAAAATCGGACAGCACTTCGAGCATGAAGGCCTCGAACTCTTCGTCGGAGCGGTCAACCTCGTCGATGAGCAGCACCGGCGCGCGCGCTGCATCGCTGCGCAAAGCCTTGAGTAGCGGACGTTGGAGCAGGAATTCCTCGGAAAAAATGTTGCGTCCGATCTGCTCGCGCTCGACGCCGCGCGCCTCCTGCAGGCGCAGTTCCAGCAACTGGCGCGTGTAATTCCACTCGTAGAGCGCCGCGTTGCTGTCCAGCCCTTCGTAGCATTGCAGGCGAATCAGTTCGGCGCCGAGGATGCGCGCCATGACTTTGGCGATTTCAGTCTTCCCCACCCCGGGCTCGCCTTCGAGAAACACCGGCTTGCCCAGAGAGACGGAGAGGAAGACCGTGGTCGCCAGCATACGGTCGGCGATATAGCCTTCCGCAGCGAATTTTGCCTGGATTTCCTCGATCGAGCCGAACCCCGGGATCGGCTCCTTGCCGCTGATTGCCATAGTGCTGTTTTCCTCGAATCAACCGGGGCGCGATTCCACCTTCACCGCCGAGGAGCGATCGGCTCGTTTGATTGCTTCGTAGATTTCGTTGGGTGAATTAAAGGATTTGCGGATGATCACATTCTGATCGAACAGGGCATCCTGTACCGCCGCCGAGATGGTGTGGAGCGGCGCGCCACCACCCTCGCCCATACCTTTGGCGCCATTATAGCTAAACGGCGAGGGCGTTTCGATGTCGCCATACAGCAGGTCGGGCATGCTCATCGTAGTGATCGGCGTGTAGTCGGTAAAGGTGCTGGTCAGCAGATTGCCGCCCGTGTCGTAGATATGGGCTTCCATCAGCGCCGAGCCGATACCGTGCGCAACGGCGCCATGCACCTGGCCGGCGACGATCTTCGGATTGATTACGTTGCCGCAGTCGTCGATCGCCGCGTAGCTGAGGATTTTTGGTACATAGGTCACGCGGTCGATCTCAACGACGGCGATGTGCAGCTGCGAGGCGTAGGTCAGCGTCAGGTTGCCCATCTTCTTCTCGACGTCGGGCAACTCGAACGGCGGGCGGTAAACGTGCCGGATGTTGAGTGTGAGATCAGAGAGGTTTGCTGGCTGGCCGGCGGTGTTGATGTTGACCATCGACGACAGCGCCCAGTAGTTGATGCTGCGCTCGGTTCCCTTGACGCGCAGTTCCGCACCCTGCTGGCCGATGGTGAATTCGAGATCCTCCTCGTTCGCTTCGAGCGCGAAGGCGGCCAGCATCTTCATTTCGCGCTTCAGCTTCTGGCAGGCGCCATGCACCGCCGAGAGACCAGTCACCGCGAACTGGCTGGCGTAGGAGCCGGAGTGACCGCCGTGACTATTGGCTGCGGTATCGAAACCGGTGCGTACTTCGACCATGTCCGGGCGGATGCCGAGTTCGTCGGCCACCACCTGCGCGGTCGTCGTTTCATGCCCCTGGCCCGACGGCGTGCTACCCAGACAGACGACAACGGTGCCATCGATGTCGAGCTTGATGGTTGCCACTTCCGAATTGCCGGAGAACGGCAGGTAGGGATTGACCAGACGCGCCTGACCGAAATTGTTGGTGCCAGAATCGAGCGTTGTGCCGATGCCGATGCCCAGCCAGCGGCCCTCGGCACGCGCTTCGGCCTGCTTCTTCTGCCAGTCGTCCCAGCCGATCAGCTCCTTTGCCTTTTCGAGCATCAGCGGATAGTTTCCGGAATCATAGACGCAGCCGTTCGGTGTCGTGTAAGGGAACTCACGGATGTAGTTGCGCAGCCGCATTTCGTCCGACGGAATCTTCAGTTCGTGCGCGCAGATATCGATGATGCGTTCCATGAACCACAGGTGCTGCAAGCGCGAATAACCGCGGTTCGGGGAGGCGGGGCCCTTGTTGGTGACCACCTGGTTGAAGTCGATCTTCAAATTGCGCACCTTGTAGCAGGCGGCAAGCACCTGCGACCAGATGACGCAACCGAGCGGCTCGTAGCGCGGATAGGCGCCACAGTCGTCGATATGGCGCGAGCGGATGCCGGTGATATGGCCGTCCTTGTCGAGCGCGACTTCGGTATCGAGGAAGGTGCGCTCGCCACCATGGCCACCGGCCAGCATGTGCTCGTTGCGCGACTCGACCCATTTGACCGGGCGGCCGCCCGATTTTTTCGAAGCCAGCGCGGTCAGCGCCATGTACGGATAGTTGCCGATCTTGATCCCGAAGCTGCCGCCGATATCTTGCGTCTTGCAGTGGATCTGGTCGATGCTGACACCCAAGGCCGGCGCGATCATCTGGATGGCGATGGCCGGGAAGGAGTTGTTGCAGAAGAACTCGACGCCGCCGGAAGGCGACCAGGTGCCGACAGCCGCGTTGGTTTCCAGTGGTGTGCTGGCGGTGCGATGGAAATCCATCTGGTCGATTTTTACGACATGTGCGGCCTCGGCAAAGGCCTTGTCTACCTCGCCGAACTCGTACACGCCATGCCAGTGATGGTTGGTGCCCAGGCCGGGATGGAGAACGG
Organism: Rhodocyclaceae bacterium; assembly: GCA_044359525.1. Taxonomy (GTDB): domain Bacteria; phylum Pseudomonadota; class Gammaproteobacteria; order Burkholderiales; family Rhodocyclaceae; genus CAJBIL01. The sequence continues at coordinate 64,937 of JBIKLY010000003.1, forward strand.
CCTTGTCTTCGAGCGCCGACTTCCAGTCGGTGGCGACCGGCAGGGCTTCGTATTCGACTTCGACAAGCTGCGCTGCATCGGCAGCGATTCGTTGGTTTTCGGCGATCACGGCAACCACCGGCTCGCCCTGGAAGATTGCTTTTTCGACGGCCAGCGGGAAGTCGCGGATGTTCTGTGCCGGGCCGGGGCCGATCTGCATGAACGGATTGCAGGCGCTGGCGATTTCCGGTCCGGTCAGTGTGCACACTACGCCGGGCAGCGCCTCGGCCTTGCTGGTGTCGATTCTGACGATGCGAGCGTGAGCGTAGGGCGAGCGCACGAGGCTCATGTGCAGCATGCCGTCGACCTTGTAGTCGTCGACGAAGAGACCGTTGCCGCGTATCAGACGAGCGTCTTCCTTGCGCGAGAGCGAGGCGTGCACCCATTTTTCGCTGGCCTGGCGGCTGACGATGTCGGAGAAATCGTTATGGCGGGGAACGGCTTTCAGTGGCGAGCGTGTTTGCGCCTTGCTGGTGGCCGTCGCGTTTCCGGTCCAGCCGGCGGTCAGTTTCGCGGTGGCCAGTGTGGCGCCGGCCGCTTCGAGATCCTGCAGACGTGGCTTGGGTGCGAGGCCCAGTATGCGCATCAGGCTCAACAACCAGCCGGCGCTTTGCGCTGCCGGGCGGGCAACCACGACCTTCTGGCCTTCCGGCGACATCGCTTGCTGCAGGCTGGTGATCACGGCGTTGATCTGCTGCTCGGCGTAGCCTTGCATGCCGCCGCCGGCCAGTGACAGGATCTTGCCGACCAGCTGGACTTCACCTTTCCACTTGACCAGCGTGCCGGTGCCCTTGGGCTCCAGATCGTACGAGGAAATCATGGTGTAGGCACCGCCCATCACCTTACCGGTGCCGACATAGGTGGCATGCGTCGGTTCCGTCTTCTTTTGCAGCGTGAGCTGGGTCGAAGCCGTGCCGCGAATTTTGCCGATACCGACTGAGACCTTGACTACTGCCGTATTGGCATCCTTCATCTCCAGGCTGGAGAAGGTCGGTAACAGGGGGGCGAATTTCTGCGGGTCGGACAGCAGCTTGAAGACTTCCGCCGGCGACGGCGAGACATCAAACTGACCGGAGAATTTCATTTCCATTATTTGTGCTCCTTGGCGTCGTTCACCACCGCTTCGACCGCCTTGATGATGTTCTGGTAGCCGGTGCAGCGACAGACGTTGCCGGCAATCGCCTTGCGAATTGCCTTGCGGTCGGCGCAAGGGTTTTCGGCGAGCAGGGCGTGCGTGGAGATCAGCATGCCCGGCGTGCAATAGCCGCACTGCAGGCCGTGGTGTTCGGAGAACGACTTCTGCAGGGGGTGCAGTTCACCATCCTTTTCCAGTCCTTCAACGGTCAGCACCTCGCCACCGTCGGCCTGTACGGCGAACAGTGTGCACGACTTGATCGGTGCACCGTCCAGCTGCACGGTACAGGCGCCGCAGTAGCTGGTGTCGCAGCCGATGTGAGTGCCGGTCAGACCGAGTTCCTCGCGGATGAATTCGACCAGCAGCAGACGCGGTTCGACCTCGCGGCAGTACTTCTGCCCGTTGACGGTAACCTCGATGGTTACAAGCGAAATTGCATCATGCATAGACGTGATTTCCTTCGATTTTGGCGTTGGCGCAACGGCGTACGGCGACATTGGCGGCTTGCTGTACAAGTCCGCGCAGCAGGCAGTGTTTGTATTCGGCAGTACCGCGCACGTCGCTATTCGGCTCGGCGATTGCGCTTGCCGCATCGGCTGCGCGCAGCCACAGCTGTTCCGTCAGGGTCTTTCCGCGCAGTTCAGTTTCGGCCTGCAGGGCGCGGCGCGGCGTCGGGCCGGCACCACCGAGGACGATGCGGATATCCCGGCAGACATTGCCCTCATCCAGCGTCAGCTGCACGCCGGCCGAACAGACCGGGAAAGCCGCAGCCGACTTCTTGTAGGCGATGTAGGCACCACCGCTGCCGGCAACCGGTGCCTTGAAGCGGACGGCAACGACCAGTTCGCCGAGGGTCAGGGCCGTAGTGTAGGCGGCGGTGATGAAATCCTGGATCGGGATCGTACGGTCGCCGTTCGGGCCGGAGCAGAGCACCTCGGCATCGAGCGTGTTGAGCAGTGCCGGCCAGTCACAGTTGGGGTCGGCCGCGCTGACCGAGCCGCCGATCGTGCCGCGCGTGCGCACCTGGACATCGGCGATGCCGCCGGCGCAATCCTTGACGATCGGGATTGCTGCGGCGATCTCGGATTTCGCCACCCAGCCGTGAGGCGAGAGCGCACCGATCCGGATCCAGCCGTCTTGCTGTGTTGCAAAACGCAGGTCGGGTAAGCGGCCAATATCGACGAGATCGGTCGGTTCGTCCATCCGCAGCTTGAGGATGGGAATGAGCGTCTGACCACCGGCCAGCGGCTTAGCGCTTTCTCCCAGGGCGGACAGCATCTGTATTGCTTCCTTTATGGAAGAAGGGCGGTGATACCGGAAAGGCGCTGGGTACATAGCGAGTCCTAAAAGAATTATTCATCTTGCCGCGGTATCCCGCACTCTTGCGGCGATCACGCCTGCTCGAATCGAACACCGGCACATAGTTTCGAAGATGACAATAGTGCGAAGTCTCGCATCGTGCTTGTCGTAAAGAGTGATTGTATTGATTATCCGTGCGCTCGCTTTTTTATCAGCGCCAGTTCTTTTCTTGCCGCATAGTAAAAAATGCCGGGTGGCCAGACTTCCGGTTCGGGGTACTCGCCGATTTCGGTGCTGGCGGGCATCGTTGAAAGAAGAAAATCCGTCGTTGCCCGGCCTGCCCGTTTGCCGCGCGTGCACGCTGCGGCCAGTATCCTGAGATCGCCGGGTTCGTCAATGTCGGCGGCTAGTGATGCATTGCGGATCACGTCGATTGCCACCTTGACTGCAGCTGCGCTCTGGCAAAATCTTGCCAAGCTGTTCTTGCCGAAGACCAACGGCAGTGGCAGCGGGAGAGGAGCGAGCAGCAGGTTGGTACCGCAGCCTTCCTTGCAGGCCGCCGCGCGCAGGCGGCTGGCTGGCAGATCGCAGGCTTCGAAAACGAAACGCTCGATGGCGCGTGGCGTTAGCCACGGCAGATCAGCGTGGGCGATCAGAACGTGTGTCGCGCCTTGCGCAGCTGCCCAGGCTGCGGCTGTTTCCAGATCCTCGTTCAGTCCTTGTGCCTGTCCAGTATCAAAATATCCGATGCCTTCGATCTCTATCAGTTGTTCGAGATTCGGGATGTCGCTGACCATGATCACCCGGTCGACCGCGTGCGAATGCATCATTGCGGTCGCGACGTCGATCGCCATGGCCAGCGCCAGCGAGCGGCGGGCTTCGGCATCGAGCGCTGAGGAGAGGCGGGTCTTTGCACTGGCGAGATCCTTGAGAGGGATGAGAGCCCATACTTGTTTCATGATTGCCTCGCCAGTTCGTTGGAGAAGTCTATGCAACGGTGCGCCAGCACTATTTTGTCGGCCAGTGTTTTCATCACGATGTTGCACGATGCGACCTGCGCGCCGACGATTACAGCCTGATCCGCCGTGTCGACCAGATAGCCATCGAGGAAATCGGCGTAGTGCTCGGCGACAGCAGCGGCTGAGGGTTCAATACTTAGTTCGCGCATGATTTTTGCGGTTGGACCCTTGATCGCCTTGCTGCAAACGATAGGTGCTACGGCGATCACCGGTGCGCGTGTGTCGACCAGCATCTGCCGGATACCCGGCAAGGCCAGGATAGGGTCAATGCTGAGATAGGGATTGGACGGGCAAATGAAGATGCCGGCCAGATTGGGATTTACCAGTGCCTGCATCAGCGCCGGTGAGGCCTGAGCGTAGTCGGCTCCGCAGTATTTGATGCCGGTCACCACTGGGGCGCAGCGTTCCTTGACGAAGTAGTGCTGAAACGGCATCACCTCCGTGGTGGTGTTGATCATGGTGCGCACGGCGTTGTCGGTCATCGGCGCGATTTCGTGGGCAACGCCGAGCTGGCGTGCGATACGGGTAGTTACTTCCGACAGCGACAGCCCTTCGCCAAGCAACATGCGCCGTATCAGGTGAAGGCCGATGTCCTTGTCGCCCAGTCGAAACCAGGTTTCGCCATTGAGGCGCTCGACGGTATCGAGTGCAGCAAAACTTTCCTCGTTGCGTCCCCAGCCCTGGGTCGGCTGTACCAGCCCGGATAACGTATAGGTCACGGTATCGATGTCCGGACAGATGGTCAGGCCCAGATGCTCGAAATCGTCGCCGGTATTGACAATGATGGTCAGTTGTTCGGGGGGCAGGACGTGGCTGAGGCCTAGCGCCAGCTTGGCGCCGCCGACACCACCACAGAGGGCGAGGTAGTGTTTTAGGGGCTGGTGAGATGCGGCTTGCATGGCGGCAGTCTTTAAAGGAACTTGTCCTGATCCGCTGGCCGGATCAGGTCGGCAGCCGTGCCAGTGCCACTGAAATTGATGCCGCGCACGACGACGATCGGCAGCGACTGGTCGGAGGGTCCCATCAGGATCGAGGCGCCGGCGGCGATCTCGTCGGCTTGCGCCACTTCGGTGACCTCCATCTTGCGCCCGGCCAGATCGAGCTGGCCGCGGTAATCGTTGAGCGCCACGATGCCGGCACTGCCGATGCAGACGCCGCAAGTGCCTAGGCGCCACGGGCGGCCGAAGCTGTCGATGATCAGCACGCCGACGTTTACGCCCCAGGCGGCACGAATTCCGTTGCGCAGTTCGGCGGCGCTGCGATCCGGGTTTTCGGGCAGCAACAGCATTTGCGATTCGCCGGAGTCGATGTTCGACCGGTCGATGCCTGCGTTGGCGCTGACGCAGCCGAGACGGTGGCGCACGATCAGCACGTCCTTGGTGCAGCGTACGATCCGCTCCGATTCGCGCAGGACCATTTCGACCATGCGCTCATCCTTGTTGCACTGGGCCGCGACATCGCGCGCCTGCGCCGAGACTTCGACGCTGTCGAGGGCAACGTAGCGGTTCTCGGACTTGGAGAGGATTTTCTGCGTGACAACGAGAATGTCGTTGTCACGCAGCGGCAAATCGTTGTCCTGTAGGTTCTTCAGGATCAATGGCAGCAGGGCTTGGCCGGGTTGCACCATGGGGAATCCCGTGGGGGCGAACATTTCGAGGCGCCGCGGGCGGCTGCCGGGTTCCGTGCGGGGGCTGCTGACAGGCATATCGACTCCCATGAATCCAGTTTATGGCCGGTTGTTGAGACTTGCATCGGCGTCCGTCGCAACCTTGTCCGGGTGCCGATGCCTCCTGCGCACACCGCTCGCTCGCTGCAGCGAGCGAGCGGTGCTCTTTTCCTGTTATGCCGACATCGTCTTGACGTTGGCGATCACCTCGCCAACGATCTGCTGGGCGGAGCCATAAAGCATTCTGGTGTTTTCACCATAGAACAGCGCGTTTTCGATTCCCGAGTAGCCGGTTCCCTGCCCACGTTTGACGACGATGACGTTCTGCGCGAAATCGGCGTTGAGGATCGGCATGCCATAGATCGGGCTCGACTTGTTGGTGCGTGCGGCAGGATTGACCACGTCGTTGGCGCCGATCACCAGCGCCACATCGGCGCCGCTGAACTCGGCATTGATCTCTTCGAGATCGAAGATCTTGTCGTAAGGCACGCCCGCTTCGGCAAGCAGCACGTTCATGTGCCCCGGCATGCGGCCGGCTACCGGGTGAATGGCGAACTTGACTTCGACCCCCGCCTCCTCAAGCAATTGCGCCATCTCCCAGACCTTGTGCTGGGCGTGTGCAACGGCCATGCCGTAACCTGGAACGATGATCACTTTTTGCGCGTAACGCATCACTGCCGCGGCATCAAGTGGCGACAGGGCACGCATGCTGCCGGTCACTTCTTCTCCTTCGCCGCCACCGGAGTTGATCGGCACGAACATGATGTTACTGATCGGGCGGTTCATGGCACGGGCCATCAGTTGGGTGAGCAGCGTACCGGCCGCACCGACCACGACGCCGGCGATCATCAGTGCCGGATTGCCAAGCACGAAGCCTTCCAGGCCGACTGCCAGGCCGGTGAAGGCGTTGAACAGCGAAATCACGACCGGCATGTCAGCGCCGCCGATCGGCAGCGTGATGATGGCGCCGAGCACCAGGGCGAGTGCGAAGAAGGCCAGAACGTAGTTCAGGTCGGCCGGCTGGCCAAGTACCACGGCCAGGCCGAGTCCGATGGTCAGCAGGGAGAGCACGGCATTGACGCTGTTTTGCGCCGGTAGCCGGTAGGTCTTGTTCATCAGACCCTGCAGCTTGGCGAAGGCGACACAGGAGCCGCTGAACGACACGGCGCCGATCAGGGCGCCCAGAGCGGCAAGGCTGGCGACCAGTGGCGAAAGTGGCTCGCCGCGCGCGAACTCGACGGCGGCAATCGCCGCTGCGGCACCGCCGCCCATGCCGTTGTAAATGGCGATCATCTGCGGCATGTCAGTCATCTTCACCGTTTTGCCGCTCCACCAGGCGAGCACGGTGCCGACAGCGATGGCGACCAGCATCAGGCCGATGTTGTGCAGGCCCGGTGTCAGGAAGGTTGCGAGCGTGGCGAGCAGCATGCCGACGCCGGCCCATACGATGCCGCCGCGCGCCGTTACCGGCGAACTCATGGCCTTCAGACCGAGGATGAAGAGGGCTGCGGCGATGAAATAACTGGCCTGGATGGCCGATGGAACGTATTGACTCAGGCTGCTCATTGCTGGCCTCCGGTTTTAGCTTCGCCCGGCTTCTTGCCGGTGGTGAACATGGCCAGCATGCGTTCGGTGACGACGTAGCCGCCGGCTGCGTTGGCGGCGCCGAGGACGACGGCGACAAAGCCGAGCACCTGTTCGAGCGGCGTTACGGCATGGCCGAGCGTAATCATCGCGCCGACCAGCACAACGCCGTGGATGAAGTTCGAGCCGGACATCAGCGGCGTGTGCAGGATCACTGGCACCCGCGAGATGACTTCGTAGCCGGTAAATGCAGCGAGCAGAAAGATGTAAAGCGCGGCGAGGCCGGAAATTGCAAGACCGTCCATGTCAGACGCCTCCTGTTGATTTAAGGGCGGCAATGGCTGCTTTCACCCCTGGGTGGATGATGGCGCCATCCCGGGTCAGGACCGTGCCGGAAACGACCTCGTCGCTCCAGTCGGGCGACAGCACGCCGTCTTTGAGGTGCGGCGAGAGGAAGTTGAAAAGATTGCGGGCGTACATTTCTGAGGCATGAAACGGCATGCGGCTCGGCAGGTTGGCGTGGCCGACGATTTTGACATGGCCGACCTGGACGATTTCGCCGCACACCGTACCTTCGACGTTGCCGCCCGATTCGGCAGCCATGTCGACGACCACCGCACCGTATTTCATGGCGGCGACCATCTGCGCGCTGATGATGCGCGGTGCGGTGCGGCCTGGGATGGCGGCGGTGGTGATCAGGGCGTCGGCCTGGGCGACGGCCTTGCCGAGGCGTTCGGCCTGCTGCTTTTTCTCGTCGTCCGACAACTCGCGGGCGTAACCGCCCTGGCCGCTGGCGGCAACGCCAGTATCGACGAATTTGGCGCCGAGTGATTCGATCTGTTCGCGCGTTTCGGGACGAACATCGTAAGCCTCGACGATAGCGCCCAGGCGACGCGCGGTAGCGATCGCCTGCAAACCGGCGACACCGGCACCGATCACCAGCACGCGAGCCGGCCGTACGGTGCCGGCGGCGTAGGTCAGCATCGGGAAGAACTTCGGGCAGTGCGCGGCAGCGATCACTGCACACAGATAGCCGGAGACGGCAGCCTGTGACGAGAGCGCGTCCATGCTTTGGGCGCGTGAGATGCGCGGCACCAGTTCAACGGCGAAGCTGGTGATCCTGTGCGCGATCAGTTCGTCGATCAGGGCCAGATTCTGGAACGGCTGCAGAAAGCCAATCAGAAGGGTTCCCGGTTTGATGCGCGCCACCTGCTTGATGGGGGGCGGGCGAACGCAAAGGATTACATCGGAGTGTGCCCATATATCGCCCGGATCGGCCGTCCAGCGCACGTCGGCAAAATCTGCGTCAGGATACGCTGAGCTTTCTCCAGCGCCTTTTTCTATGAGAAATTCGGCACCCTGTGCGCGAAAACGCTTCGCGACTTCAGGTACCAGCGCAATGCGGGTCTCGCCCGCCACGGTTTCCTTGGGTATGCCAATAATCACGGTCATATTTGCTTTCCATCAATGTTTGTTCAATTGCCCGTAGTAGGCTCATCGCCGGAGGGTCGCGGCCCGTATCGATAAGTTAGCCCCCCTGATCATCAGGGTCTTGCCCGACTCGGCATGAACGTTGATTGCGAGCGCAAGCGTGGGTATGCAAAACTTTTCCCGAAGAAGCAGCCTTTGATCAGGCTGTCACGCTGTTGCGGACGGTTGCGCTTCGGGTCAGGTGGCTATGCACGGGCAGTCAAGACAGCAGAATCCCCGCTCAATATCGTATGGCTGTCCTAGCGTTTTCGTACTGCCAGCGATGGAAGGGATCACGCAAGCATTTTGAGAGAAATTATTGCCGGATATCCAGCTTGTGTTCCGGCTTCTCGGCGGCCAATTGCGATCAGAAAGCAACACGTCTCAGGCTTTGACGAACCGAAATTCAGATGAACAGCATTCCTTCCCCCTAACGGAGGCCCAGTCAATGAGTAAAGTAGAGCCTAACCAGAACTCCCTGAAATCGGGCAAGTGGATCAACTCCACCTGCAAGATGTGCCTGCATTCCTGTTCGACCCGGGTGCACGTCACCGACGATGGCGTGATCAACAAGATCGAAGGCGATCCGACCAACCCCTCGAACGCCGGCAAGCTTTGCCCCAAGGGTAATGCGGGGATCATGCGCCACTACGATCCGCAGCGTTTCAAGCAGCCGATGCGCCGTACCAACCCCGAAAAAGGGCCGGGTATCGATCCGAAATGGGAGCCGATCAGTTGGGAAGAGGCGTACACGATCACTGCGCGCGAGATCAAGAAGTCGCTCGATGAAGATCCTCGCAAGATACTGCCGTCGCTCGAAGATTTCCAGAAAATGCATATCTGGTTCTGGCCGCTGGCGATCGGCAATCATAATTTCTACCAGTCGGGCGGAACAATGTGCGGTGGCGCCTACCATCCGCTCAACGGCTACATCCATTCGTCCTTCGGTGCAGTCAACGACGCCAAGTACTGCAACTACTGGCTGAGCAACGGCGCCGGTGACGGCTTCTCGTCGCATCTGCACGCCGCGGCACAGTCGCACTGGGTAGCAAAGGCGCGCATCGAGCGCGGCATGAAGGTGGTCGCCGTCGAGCCGCGCATGTCGATCGCCGGTGCCAAGGCCGAAGAATGGGTGCCGATTCGCCCGGCCACCGACCGCCACTTCGCCATGAGCATGAGCCATGTGCTGGTCAATGAAGGGCTATGCGACTACGTCTTCTTGCGCAAGGACACCAACGCCCCTTATCTGGTCGGCCCGGACGAGCTTTTTGTGTGTGATGCCAACAAGCAGATATACGTATGGGATACTGCCAGCGACAGCGCCAAGCTGTGGAACGATCCGACGCTGAAGAATGAAAATCTGGCGCTCGAGGGTGAGTACGTGGTCAACGGCATCAAATGCCGCCCTTCGTTCCAAGTCTACAAGGATATCCTCAAGGAGGCGACACCCGAGGCGATGGAGAAAATCACCACGGTGCCGGCCGAGACGGTGCGCCGCATCGCCCGCGAGTTTGCCAAAGAAGCACGCATTGGTGACACGATAACGCTGGCCGATGGCCGCACCGTACCGCATCGTCCGGCGGCCTACAATTACTACCGTGGTGCCCAGGGGCGCAAGACCGGCATGATGACCAATCAGGCGTTCCAGTTGGTCAACATGCTGGTTGGCAACATCGACCACCCGGGTGGCCGCTGCGGCGTTACCATTACCGACGGCTGCGTCGATAACAATCACTGCCAGCTTGGCGAGAGCGGGCAGATGCTCGGCACGCCGCACCAGCTTGGCCATATGCCGCCATTTTCCTGGCCACCCAATGAGTATCATTTGGCCGGCTTCTTCCCGGTTGGCGTGAACGGGCCGCACCTTAATATGCTCTCGTACCTTGAGCCGGAAAAATACGGTTCGACCTTCAAGCCCGACGTCCTGGTGAACTGCCATTCCAATCCGGTGTGGGCGATTCAGGGGCCACGCGATAAATGGTTGCAGTTCCTGCGCGAGTTGCGTTTCGTCGTTTGCGTCGATGTTATCCCGACCGAGATGACTGACTTTGCCGACATCATCCTTCCTTCCAGCGATTATCTGGAAACGTGGAACGGCGTGATGATTGAGCCGCCTTACACCGAGGGCATATGTTTCCGCCAGCCGATTACGCCGCCAATCTACGACACCAAGAGCGAAGAGGAGATTTTTTTCGAGCTTTCTGAACGGCTCGGTGTGCTTGACCAGTATAACGAAGTCATCAATATGATCCTTGGTTTTGAGCAGAAGCCTCATCTGAAGCTCGAACCGGGCAAAAAGTACTCCGATCGCGACATTGCCGAGCGCGTTGGCCTGCTGTGGAACGACAAGCCGATCGAGTGGTACATGGAGCATGGACACTCGTCCACCGAACGCCGCCTCGACAAGTGGTACCGCCCGTGGGAAGGCATGCGTCTGTTGTTTTACATCGAGGACTTGGTGATTCAGCGCGAAACGCTACGCCAGCAGTTCGAGGATGCCAAGGTGCCCTTCCGCGATGAGTGGCCGTTTGCCGATTATCAGCCGTTACCCACTTTGGTGCTGGATCCGATTCACCTTGAGCCCAAAGAATACAACCTCTATGGCATCACCTTCAAGGACATACAGATGAACTTCGGCGAAAGCCTGAGCAATCCGTGGATCAAGGACATCACCTACCGTGATCCGGTGCACACCGGCCTGTTGCTGAACCGAGGAACGGCAGAAAAGCTTGGCTTTTCCGACGGTGACATCGTCCTGGTCGAGTCGCCTTATGGGCGCCTCTACGGTCGCCTGGCCACGACTGAAGCGATGCATCATGAAACTCTCGGTGTCTCGAATTCGCTGTCGCGCACGAAGAATGAGAACCGCTCCGTGCTGATGGCTGGCGGACACTATAACGACTTGCTTCCCTACGATATGCGTAATACGGATGGCGCCACCGGTCAGCCCGAAACCAGCTGCCGGGTAAAACTCACTAAGCTCGACGATTGGCCTGACTTCCTGAAGCATGGCTCGACCGTCTACGACCTCGTCGATTCGATCCAGAATGCCAAGGGCAAGGGAGGGAAACACTGATGGCCAAGATGGGAATGGTCTTTGACCTTAAGGCCTGTGTCGGCTGCAACGCTTGTGTGGTGGCCTGTAAGCAGGAAAACTCGGTGCCGGACGGCGTATTTTTCACCCGTACTTTGAGTCACGAGTATGGTGAGTATCCAAGCGTCAAGCGCGTGTATATCCCGACCATCTGTAATCAGTGTGAGGATGCGCCCTGTGAGAAGGTTTGCCCCAGTGGCGCAACCTACACTCGCGCCGACGGCATTGTCATGGTTGACGACAAAAAGTGCATCGGTTGCAGCAGTTGCGCTGTGGCCTGTCCCTACGACATGCGCACCATGCTCGACAAGGATTCGCTGACCAAAGGTCTGTTCGGCACCGGCGAACTCACACCGTTTGAAGAACAGGGCTATGGCCGCTACACGGCGGGGACTGCGGTCAAATGCGACTTCTGCAGTGAACGGGTAGACGCAGGCCTGAAGCCGGCGTGTGTGCAGACCTGTCCGACCAATGCCCGGATTTTTGGCGACCTTGACGACCCGAATAGTGCGCCAAGTATGTTAATCCGAGCACGCAACGGCCGTCAGCCGCTGCCCGAGAAAAACACCAAACCAAAAGTTTACTACGTCGACTGAGCCGCGTTTTAACAGATCAACACTATCAAGGATGGTACTACGATGACAAAAACGAGTGCTCGCCTGGTCGGCAACTCCTTCAAACTGGGTTACCGCTTTCAGCGTTATTGGGATACCTCGATGGCCATTGCTTTTTTCTTCGCAGAAGTCGGCACCGGCCTGTTCCTGGTATCGTTTTATCTCAACTTTATTCCGGGAATGATTGTCGGCCTGGCAATCGCCGGCACGCTTAAACCCTACTTTCACCTTGCCCACATGGGGGTGCCGAGCAGATCCTGGCGTGCGATTCTACGTCCTGATCGATCCTGGGTCAGCCGTGGTGCAATCGCCATTGGCGTTCTGATTGGATTTGGCGTCCTGCACCTCGTTAATCTGGGGGGCGGTTTCGCGGGTGTCTTCGAACTGCCAGCAATTGTTGGAAAACTGATTGCTTATCTTGCAGTGGCAGGTGCTCTAACGGTGATGTGCTATCAGGGCATGGCCATGTCTGACTCTGAGTCGTTCACTCTGTGGGCCAGCCCGCTAGTGCCGGTTTCGAGTTTTTTCTACTCATTGACCGCTGGATCCATGACCGCACTGGCTATTGGCTGGAACGTCTTGGAAGAAGAACAGCGTGCGATTCTTTCAACTTTGGCAATGGGATTGCTCCTGGCCGACCTGGTCATTGTCGCAGGCATTCTCCTTCACGCGAAAAGCAAGTCCAAGGGCGGCGCTTTTTCGGTTCAACTGCTGACGAAAGGGATCTATGCCCCCTACTTTGGTAATCTGGTGCTGATTTTCGGCCTCATGTTGCCTGCGGGAATACTGGCCGCAGGGAGCGCGTTGCGGTTGGTAGAGTTGCTTGCTACGCTGGCAATGTTGATTGGCTTCTTTGCGTTTCGTCTGTTGATGTTCAAAGCAGCCGTCTTTGAGCCGATAACACATGATCTTGCCGGGAGCATCGGGTTGCCAAGCTCACGTTGATGGGTTAACGCGATCAAGTTACTTTCACTCGACGAAATGAACGAATACATGAGCCAGATAGTTTCGCCCATACCTGGACGGTTCGGGATAAAAGCAACATCCGCCGTTCGGATGGCCGCTGAGGGAATCAGCGAAGCTGAATGTCAGGTAATTCACGAAGACGTTCTCACCATCGAGATCGAAGATGTGGGAGCTTACTCCCTGATGTGGACCCCCACGGAGGACAACAGTCAATCGGTGGGGTACACGCTCGAAGATGGTGTACTCGCTGACGCTGGTGTGCCAGAGGCGCTGGCGTTAGGCGCCGGGTTTGTCTTTACGGAAGGGATTGTCAATCGACTCGACGATATTGCCTATATGTCGGTATGTCCGGAACGACCGGACGTGGTGCGTATGCGCCTGCTGAATCCGGCGGGAGTAGCGGTGCGTCGCCGAAACGTGGTCATGAATAGTTCCTGCGGGGTCTGCGGGGGGCGTGAACAAATTCAAAATGGCATAGCCGTCACCGTACCGGTGGGTGATACCTTGCGGATGTCGCTGGCCGATTTCGAACCGTTGCGCAATACGATGCATTTGCACCAGGATATCTTTGGCAGTACCGGCGGGGCGCATGGCGCTGTTGTGTTTGACGCCAGCCTGAAGTCAGTGGCAGTTGCCGAAGACTTGGGACGACACAATGCACTTGATAAGGTAATCGGCTATCGTTTCCTCAGCGGAAAAGGCTTTGCTGGTTGTGGTGTTTTCATAACCAGTCGTATTAGTTACGAAATGGTCGCAAAGTCTGCACGCGCCAACTTTGAGGTGGTAGCAGCAATTTCTGCCCCTTCATCACTGGCGATTGAAATGGCCGACCGCTTTGGTATAACTTTGTGTGGTTTTGTACGTGACGAAAGCGTCAAGGTTTACACGCATTCGCACCGTATCACCCAGCACACGGCAGGCACTAATCGTTCAGAACCGGTTGGGAATCTCACACAAATCGTAAAAACAACGGGGATTGACTATGAGTCGATTCGGTATTGAGCGACTCCTGCTTGCCTGGGCGCTCGCCTGCTGGTGTGCCCCCGTCGCAGCGCAAATTGTGATTGCCCAGGTGTCGCCGCAGGCAGGCTATCTAGGTTTCTACACGCGCCAACTTGCCCATGGTGCGCAGGCAGCCTTCGAAGCCGTCAATATGCGCGGCGGGGTAGCTGGTCGGAAGATTCGCTTCATCACGGCAGACGATGGGGGCGACCCTGAGCGTGCAGTGAAAATCTATGAAATGCTGGCAGTGAAAGAGTCTCCGGTTGCTTTTCTTTATCACGTCGGACCCGACAGCATCGTCCACCTCCTGAAAAACGGCGTGTTGGACAGATTACAAATTCCCCTGCTAGGGACCGTTCCAGCAATCGACTCATTCCGCACACCGGTACGTCCCTTCGTTTTTCATCTACGCAGTGGCGACGAACCCGAGATTGCCGCCATCATTCGCCACCTTGTTACGATCGGGCAGACCAGGCTGTCTACGTTGTACCTTGATGATCCGGCGGGACGGGGTAGCGTTCCTATCGTGCAACAGGCGCTCCGGGCGGCGGGCGGTTCGCTGGCTCATACGGCGGCCATTTCTCCCGGCGGAGGCATATCTGACGAGACCATCGCCCACATACGGGCCGATGGAATACAAGCGGTCTTGCTGTTTATGCCCTCTGAAACGGGTGGTTCGGTCGTGGCCAAACTGCGTACTTCTGGCATCGGCGTACCGATTTATAGCGTTTCGTATCTTGATGCCGGCACCCTGGTCGCCACCGCAGGCAGGCAGCACGCGCGCGGTGTTGCAATCTCCCAGGCCGTTCCAAATCCCTACCGGACCAGCCTGCAGATTGTCCGGGACTACCAGCGAGACATGGCCGCTCTCCGCTCCCCGGCGCCGAATTTTTCGCCTTTTACGCTAGAGGGCTATATTGCCGCCAGGGTGCTGATCGAAGCCGTACGCGCTACGGGTAAGTCCGCTCCAACGGGTCGAGACGTCCAAGCCGCGCTCACGCGCATGGACCTGGAAATCGGTGGCCTACCCTTGCGTTTCAAGCCGGATACACACGTTGGCTTGAGTTTCCTCGATATCGCTGTTGTTGCTGGAGATGGCAAGCTGATCTACTGAAAACGAACAGCTTATGTAGATCATACAGTTAGTGGTTCAGCCAAGTTCGGTGTCGCGCATCAAGCGCTATCTCTTGCGGCCGAAAGATCGAGTCACTAATTGTTGGTAACATTGGGCGCATGAAAAATCCAAAGAGCTTCATTGCCTCGGCTGAAAACGTCGACTTCAACGGTTTGCCTGCCATCCGTTTGACGACGCCTGATGGTGCAACCGCGGTGATTACCCTGTACGGCGCGCAACTGGTTTCGTGGCTGTCGGCTGACGGTCGTGAGCGTTTGTACCTTAGTGAAAAAGCCCGTTTTGAAAACGGTCGCACGATTCGCGGCGGCATTCCGGTGATCTTTCCGCAGTTCGCCGACAACGGGCCCTTGCCTCGTCATGGTTTTGCGCGAACGAGCATCTGGGAGCTGGTCAACGCGCGCCACGAAAAGAATTATGCGTGCGCTACCTTGCGTCTGACCGATAGCGAGGCTACCCGCGCGCTTTGGCCGCACGCCTTCGTTGCCGAGCTGACCGTGATGATCGAGGGCAACCGGCTCGATGTCGAATTCGAGGTTGAGAATACCGGGGATGAAGCCTTCTCTTTTACCGCTGCGCTGCACAGCTATTTCAGCGTCGCCAAGGCCAATAGTTGCCAGTTGCAGGGGCTTGACGGGGTGTGTTATCTCGACAAGGTTGACGGCGGGAATCTCAAACGCGAGGACGGCGAGACGATGTTACTTGATGAAGAGGTAGATCGCGTCTATCTCGATGTGAGCAAGCCGCTCTTGCTCTGGGAGCCGGCGCGTCATCTGGCCATTGAGTCCGAGGGCTTCCCCGATGTGGTGGTGTGGAATCCGTGGATCGACAAGTGCGCTGCGTTCGATGACATGCCGCCTGACGGTTACCGGCAGATGATCTGTATCGAAGCGGCGGCGGTGGCGCGGCCGGTTGAACTGGCACCCGGCGAGTTGTGGTCGGGTCGGCAGACGGCGATTTCGCTGTGATTGCTGCGTGAAAGAGACTGCTGCTGGTAGTGCTGCGCTGCGGCGCGTTGTAACGCAGGAGAAGCCCGGCCTGCATGCGCGCAACCGGCATCGCGGGCTTTATGACTTCGCGCAGCTTGTCGTCGCCTGCCCGGAGCTCGCGCCTTTCGTTGCGCCCAATGCGTACGGTGATCCGTCGATTGACTTCGCCAATGCACAGGCGGTGCGCGCCCTCAACCGTGCGCTGCTGCAGCATTGCTATGGTGTTTGCGGCTGGGATATTCCGCCGGCTTACCTGTGCCCGCCGATTCCCGGCCGTGCCGACTATCTGCATGTGCTTGCCGATCTGCTAGCTGGCGATAATGGTGGCGTCATTCCGCGTGGTGCAGCCGTGCGCGGGCTGGATGTCGGTGTTGGCGCCAACGGCGTCTATCCGTTGATTGGCCACAGCGAGTATGGCTGGTCCTTTATCGGGTCGGACATTGATCCGTTGGCGCTGGCGTCGCTGCAACGTGTTATTGATGCCAATGCGGGGCTGCACAAGGTCATCGAGCTGCGTTTGCAACCGTCGCCGGAGAAGATTTTCAGCGGGGTTTTGCAGGGCGATGAGGTATTTGATTTTACTTTGTGCAACCCGCCGTTTCATGCTTCGCTAGATGAGGCGCAGGAAGGCTCGGCACGCAAGTGGCGCAATCTTGGCAAGGTGGCGAAGGGTAAATCAGCCAGATTGCACGACGCGCCACGTCTGAACTTTGGCGGGCAGGGCGCGGAGCTGTGGTGTCCCGGTGGCGAGCTGGCTTTCGTGCGGCGCATGATTGGCGAGAGTGCGGCGTATCGGGTGCGCTGCCGGTGGTTCACGACGCTGGTTTCGAAGGCGGCCAGCCTGCCGTCGGTTTATACCGCGCTCAGGCAGGCGGGGGTGTGGGAATGGAAAACATTCGACATGGCGCAGGGGCAGAAGAAAAGCAGGCTGGTGGCGTGGACTTTTTTTGATGCAGCACAGCGCAGACGAACCTGAACACGTGTTTCAAAAAGGTGCTGCGCAGAAAAATGTCATTTGCTCAGCGCGCTGCGGATGGGTAAAAGCGAGGCGTTCGGCGTGAAGCAGGAGCCGGCCGGCTTTGGCTTGGAGCGCCGGGCTGGCGTAAAGACTATCGCCGAGGATTGGATGGCCAAGTGACATCAGGTGCACGCGTAACTGGTGTGAGCGGCCGGTTTCCGGCTCAAGTTCGAGGCGTGTGCAGTTGCTGATAGCATCGTGAGAAAGTACACGATAGCGGGTGAGCGAGGGTTTGCCGATATCGTGGTCGACTTTTTGCAGTGGGCGATTGGGCCAGTCGGTAATCAGAGGCAGATCGATTTCGCCGCTGATTTTTTCCAGCAGGCCATCGACCACCGCGATGTAGTGCTTTTCCACCTGCCGGTTCTGGAAGAGGATGCTCAGACTGCGGTGCACCTCCTTGTTTCTTGCCAGCACCATCAGGCCCGAGGTTTCCATGTCCAGGCGATGCACGGTCAGCGCCTCCGGGTAGATCGCCTGGATACGGCTGGTCAGTGAGTCGTCCTTGCCGGCGCCGCGCCCCGGTACCGAGAGCAGGCCGCTCGGTTTGTTGGCCACGAGCAGCGCATCGTCAAAGTAAAGGATGTCGAGCCCGTTATCGGGTGGCGCAACGTAGGGGCGACCGTTCATACCCTCAGTCGCCGGATTTCTTCGGCGCCTCGACATCGAGCGCACGCCAGCCTTCTAGCCCAATTTTTTCCAGCGTTTCGATGTTGCGTTCGTAGATCCGGGCGGCATCCGGGAAGGCTTTTACCGCGCGATCGAGGCTTGCTTCACGGATCAGGTGCAAGGTCGGGTAGGGCGCACGATTGGTGTGATTGCCGATATCGTCAGGTTCGGCGTCGGAGAAGCAGTAGTCGGGGTGAAAGTTGGCGACCTGCAGGATGCCGGCCAATCCTTGCGTGCGTACGATGACATCAACGAGATCGAGAAAGTCGGTGAAGTCGTCAAAATCATCCAGTACATAAGGGTGGATGAGGAGGGTGGTGTCTGTTTCTTCGGGTGATGCCGCCACCAGATACTGCAGTTCGCGCTCAAGATCGGCGAGCAGGGTATCGTCGTCGGTGGCGTCGCTGACGACATAACGCACTTGCTTCTTTACATGCACGCTCTTTGCGAAAGGGCAGAGATTAAGTCCGATCACGGCGCGTTCAAGCCACTTTTCGGTGGCGGCAATCGCTTCATCGCGGGTCGGTAAGGTGGGGCTGTCCATGGTTTTTTAGCTGCTTGCGACGTAGTTTGGTTCGACAGTGTAGATAGCTGCGCGGAAAGAGGCAAAAAAGCATTGGCACCCGTCTTTGCCCCAACACAACAGGTCTGGCAAATTGTCATTATCCGGTGGCTATGGCATGGTTGTGCTTTCCGCGTGCCAATGTCTTTTTCAGTGAGGTTTACGATGTCCCGACTTCTCCGTTTGCTGCCACTCCTTGCACTCTCTTTCGTCATGTTTTTTCCACTTGCTGTCCGGGCCGCGGGAACGCTTGACCGTATCAAGGCTTCCGGCACGATTTCGCTCGGCTATCGTACTGCCTCCGTCCCTTTTTCGTACCTTGGTGATGATCGTTTGCCTCGGGGCTACTCGGTTGAGCTGTGTTCGAAGGTTGCTGCCGCGATTGCCCGGGAACTCCAGATCGCCGATCTTAAAATCAATTGGGTTGCGGTGACGCCGGCCAA
>JBIKLY010000109.1:0-8392 GCA_044359525.1 Rhodocyclaceae bacterium
TCCCCGGCGACGACCGTATTGCTGACGCGCATATCGGTGCACCAGCCGCTACCAACGGTGATGGCAATGGTCGAATTGGCGGCAATTGGAATGATGTTCCGGCAGGCGGCGCCTGCGCCTCAGAAGCTTGCAACTTCTGGCTGCACGTTCGCGTTGCCAACCTGGCAACCGGCACGACAAATCTAGCCTCTGCCGAATACACACCGCGCAATGCAGAAGGTGGGCTAATGGGAGCCACTGGCACGGCACCGGTTGCCGCATGGGCCGGAAACTACTTTGTATGCTCGACAGGCATCCAGGGGCGCTTTGTTCGCCAACTGGACCTCGCAATGGATGATGGCGCAACTGACACTGGCAACGTGCGGGTGATCTGCGCAGGAGTTTGCGCAAATGCGGCAGCTTTCCCTGCCGCACTGACAGTCGCTGATGACGCCAACCTGTACACGGTCTGCTCGTCGTACTAAAGATCATCGCCTCTCGGAAAAGCCCGCTTCGGCGGGCTTTTCCGTTCACCCCTTGAGCAATTTCCCCTCAGCCACCGCCAGCACCCCGAGCAGCACCGCCATCCCCCGCCTCAAGTTGCGGATTCACTCACGGCTCCTGCGCCCGGAGATCGCAAGCATTCACACCACAACCCAAGCCATTAAACGGATGAAAATCAGCCATTGAACGGACGATTTTAATCCGATATAATCGTGCCATGCACCCACGTCACATAGAAGCTCTGGTCATTGAAGCGCTCAACGACACGCCGGTCGTACTACTTAACGGTGCGCGTCAGACAGGCAAAAGCACGCTGGCAAAATCGCTATCGACATCGCACGGTCGCCGCTATCTGACTCTTGATGACCAAGCAACACTGGCCGCAGCCAGAGGCGACCCCGCTGGATTTATCGCCGGGCTGGACGGCCCTGTTGCGCTGGACGAGGTGCAGCGCGCCCCCGAACTCTTTCTGGCGATCAAGGCATCGGTTGATCGCCACCGGGAGCCGGGCCGTTTTTTGCTCACCGGATCAGCCAATGTGCTATTACTGCCGGACATTGCCGACTCGCTGGCTGGCCGTATGGAGGTCTTGTCGTTGTGGCCATTGTCCAGCGCTGAGGCTATCGACTCTCCGGGCTTCAACCGTGCGGACTGGCTGTTCGACGGCCCGATCAAAGCGCTCGCCATTCCACCCTGCGAGCGAGGGGAACTGACCGCAGCCTTGCTAAGTGGTGGCTTCCCTGAAGCGCTCAGCCGTAAGTCGCCACGGCGCCGTGCCGCATGGTTTGACAGTTATTTGCAAGCGATCCTGCAGCGCGATGTGCGCGAGCTGGCCAACCTTGAACAGCTCACTGAAATGCCCAGCTTGGTTCAGCTATTGGCCACGCGCAGCGCGAGCCTGCTCAATTTCGCCGAACTCTCCCGCTCCAGCCGTTTGCCGCAAACAACGCTCAAGCGCTACTTCAGCCTGCTGGAAATGCTCTTTCTCGTCTATCGACTTCCGTCCTGGGAGCGCAACCCAGGCAAGAGACTCGTCAAGGCGCCCAAGGTATTTTTGCCCGACTGCGGTCTCCTGGCCCATTTGATGAGCATACCGGAAGAGCGTCTGATCGCTGGCCCCGGCTTGCCCGGCGGACTCGTGGAAACCTACGTCCTGAGCGAACTACTTAAACACTTGGCATTTTCTGCGAAAGGATTGACGCTTTGGCACTATCGGACGCTATCGAATATCGAGGTTGATTTTGTACTGGAAAACCGGCTGGGCAAACTTACGGGAATCGAAGTCAAGGCCAGCGGGAGTGTAGACAGCAAAGATTTCAAAGGGCTGCGGCACCTGAAGGAAACAGAGCCACAAGCATTCCAGCGCGGCATCGTGCTTTACAGCGGGCGCGAGGTCGTACCTTTTGCCGCCGATTTGTTTGCGGTGCCTTTATCGATGTGGTGGTCGATTCAGGAAAGATAAGGCCTTTCACCCTTTCAAAAACTTCCCCTCAACCACCGCCAGCGCCGCCGGCACCCCGAGTAGCACGACCACGTCGCCGGCTTCAAAGCGCGTTTCTGCCGACGGTTCGAGCGCTCGGATATTACGCCGGCGCACCGCAGTCACCTCAACCCCCAAATTCAGTATCGCCAACTCACCCAGCGTGCGCCCGACTGCGTAAGCGCCGGCACCAAGCTGCACGGAGTGCAGGCGTGGCTCGTCACTGTCGTGCGCATCTTCCTCACGGTCGCTTTCGCCATGAAAAAAACCGCGCAAGGTCCGATAGCGCGCCATACGGGTTTGGCGAACGCGTTTGAGGACGCGATTGATCGGCACGCCAAGATGAATCAGCGCGTGCGAGGCAAGCATCATGCTGGCCTCCAGCGTCTCCGGCACGACCTCGGCGGCACCGGCGCGATGCAGCAGCTCGAAGTCCTTCTCGTCGAGCGTGCGCACGACAACAGGCAATTCAGGGCGCAGTGCCTGCACGTGATAGAGCACTTTTTCTGCCGCCCGCGTGTCGGCAATCGAGACGATCAATACACTGGCGCGATTGATGCCGGCAGCAATCAGCGTCTCACGTCGTGTCGCGTCGCCATAGACCACGGTTTCGCCGGCAGCAGCGGCCTCGCGCACGCGCTCGGGATCCAGATCGAGCGCAATGTAGGACACGTCCTCCTGTACCAGAAATCTCGCCAGATACTGGCCGCTGCGCCCGAAGCCGCAGATTACTGCATGTTTTTCGGTACCCAGCGTCTGGGCAGCAATCATCGTCAGCTGCATCGAGCGCATCAGCCACTCGCCGGCGACAAAACGCAGCACGAGACGATCGCTGTAATGCACGATGATCGGTGCCAGCAACATCGAGAGAACCAGCGCCGCAAGAACGACCTGCAAAATCAGCGAGGGCACCAGATGCTGCCCCCTGATTTCAGACAGCAGGACAAAACCGAACTCACCGCCAGCACATAGCCACAAACCGGTGCGCGTCGCCAAGCCGGGCGTCGAGCCGAACAACCGCGACAAACCGGCAATCAGAGCGAATTTCGTTAACAGCAAGGCGGCGAGCAACGCGATGACCAGCAGCACGTTTTGCAAGACCAGCGGCACATCAAGCAACATGCCGATGGTCACAAAAAACAGCCCCATCAGCACATCGCGAAACGGTTTGATGTCTTCTTCCACCTGATGCCGGTATTCAGTTTCCGAGATCAGCATGCCGGCCACAAAGGCGCCGAGCGCCAGCGACAATCCGGCCAGCTCGGTCAGATAGGCCAGCCCGAGCGTAATCAGCAGCACGTTGAGCATGAACAACTCGGCCGATTTGCTGCGCGCCACGACAAAGAACCATTTACTGATCAATCGCTGACCAAAGAACAGTACCAGCGACAAGACCAGAACAGCCTTGAGCAGTGCAATGCCCATCAGTAGCGCCATCCGTTCCGGAGACTGAGAGAAGGACGGAATCAGGATCAGCAAGGGCACGACCGCCAGATCCTGAAACAGCAGCACGCCCATGACCTCGCGCCCGTGCTTGGCGTCAAGCTCCAGTCGTTCGCCGAGCAACTTGGTAAGCACCGCGGTCGACGACATCGCCAGCACGCCGCCAAGCGCTACGCCAGCCTGCCAGCTCAAGCCAAAGCCGATGGCAATTGCGGTGACAACCACCAGCGTCAACAACACTTGCAGGAAGCCAAGCCCGAAAACGATACGCTTCATGGCGTAGAGCTTGGGCAGCGAGAACTCGAGGCCGATCGAGAACATCAGGAAAACAACGCCGAACTCGGCGAGGTGTTCAACACCGGCAACCCCCGCCACAAGATTGAGCGCATGCGGCCCGATCAGCGTACCGACCAGCAGATAGCCAAGTACCGGCGGCAGATTGAGGCGACGAAAAAGAATCACCGTGACCACCGAGGCGCCCAGCAACATCAGAATCATCGGCAAGGTTTCCATCGTCTCCTTTAAGCTTAACGGGTGCTGAAAACCGGCACCCGGATTGCCGCAAACACAGGTAATCAGGGGCTTCTGCTATACTTGACCCAATCATAACCGCTACGCCGCCATGAGCCAAATTCAGCCAGCCATCCAGCCGTCGTCGAAAGCCCTCGATCTCGCACGCCAGGTGCTGCGCATCGAAGCCGATGCCGTGCTCGCGCTGGCCGGGCGCATTGACGGCACCTTTCTGCTGGCGCTGTCATTGATCCTCAACTGTCACGGGCGCGTGATTGTCAGTGGTATCGGCAAATCCGGTCATATCGGGCGCAAAATCGCTTCGACGCTGGCCAGCACCGGCACCCCGGCCTACTTCGTTCATCCCGCCGAAGCAAGCCACGGCGACCTCGGGATGATCACCCGCGACGACGTCCTGATCGCCCTCTCAAACTCGGGAGAAAGCGAAGAGTTGCTGACTATCGTGCCGTTCATCAAGCGCTCGGGGGCGAAACTGATTGCCATGACCGGCAACCCGAACTCGTCTCTGGCGCAAGAGGCTGATGCGCACCTGGATTCCGGCGTCGCACAAGAGGCCTGCCCGCTCAATCTGGCGCCTACCGCCAGTACGACCGCCGCACTGGCGCTGGGCGACGCACTGGCGGTCGCACTGCTTGATGCGCGCGGTTTTGGTGTCGATGACTTTGCGCGATCACACCCCGGCGGCACGCTCGGTCGCCGCCTGCTGACCCGCGTTCGGGATGTGATGCGCGCCGGCGACTCGGTCCCCGCAGTCGGGCCCGAGGCAAGTGTTGCCACAGCCATTCTAGAAATCTCGCGCGGTGGCATCGGCATGACGGTGGTTGTCAGCCCCGAGCGCCATGTGCTCGGGATTTTTACCGACGGCGATCTGCGTCGTGCCTTTGCCAAAAATCTCGACCTGCGCACCCTGACGGTTGACGACATCATGGGCCGACGGCCGCATGCCATCAGCCCGGATCGGCTTGCCGTCGAGGCCGTCGAGATGATGGAGCAACACAAGATCAATCAACTGCCGGTAGTCGATGAGCTCGGCGTATTGATCGGCGCACTCAACATGCACGATCTTTTTCAGGCAAAGGTAATCTGATGGATGCTCACCTTCGTGCCGGCAAACTCAAGCTGATGGCTTTCGATGTCGATGGCGTGCTGACCGATGGCTCGCTCTACTACACCGACGAAGGCGTCGAGATCAAAGCCTTCAATACGCTCGACGGCCACGGGCTGAAGATGCTGCAGCAGGCAGGCATTACCGTTGCGATCATCACCGGCCGGCGCGCCCGCTGCGTCGAACTGCGCGCGCAGAACTTGGGCATCTGCCATCTGTTCCAGGGGGTGGAAAACAAGCTCGAACAGATGCAGACACTGCTCGCCGAACTGGCCATTGGCGCCGACGAAGCCGGCTATATGGGTGACGACGTGGTCGACCTGCCAGTGATGCGCGCGCTGGGCTTTTCTGCCACGACTGCCGACGGGCACCCGCTGATGAACAAGCACGTCAGCTTTGTCAGCACCCGCAACGGCGGACGCGGCGCCGCACGCGAAGTCTGTGACTTCATTCTCCACGCGCAGGGCAAGCTGGAGCCGGCAATGGCCAGATACCTGACGCCTGTGACAGGGCGCTAAGCCGATGAAAAGCAACTGGGGAAGCGCAATTTTCCCGCTCAGCGTGCTGCTTGTGCTGTTCGGACTCACGTTCTGGCTGCGCCACGCGACCGAACTACCGGAAGAGCGCAGGGACGGCAAGAACCGGCACGACCCGGACTACATCATCGACCAGTCGAGACTGAGCAAGCTGGACAACGCCGGGCGTCTGCACTACACGCTGTCATCGAACGAAATCCGGCACTTCCCCGACGATGACTCCACCGATCTGATCAAACCCGTTATTGTTTTTTTTCACAGCAAAAAGCCACCGGTTACGATGAGCAGCGAGCGGGCTCACGTTAACAAAAGCGCCGAGCAGGTCGATTTATATGAAAACGTGAAAATTCTGCGCGCCGCCTCGCCGACCCAGGAACAGATGCTGGCCACAATGGACAACTTGACCGTTCGCCCGGACGACGATATCGGCTACACCAAAGACCCGGTCCTGATAACGCAAGGGAAATCGTGGCTAAAAGGGGTCGGCATGAACGTCAACAACAAAACACAGGTCTATGTCCTGGAATCCCAGGCTGTGGGTCAATTCGAAAGCAGAACCGCAAAGAAAAAGCGCTAAATCATGACTCGACATACCGCCATCGCAATCTCCACCACACTTCTCTTGCTCTGCCCGTTCCCGGCACTGGCCGAGCGAGCCGACCGTGAGAAGCCGATCAACCTCGAAGCCGACCGCATCAGCATGGACGACATCAAGAAGTTGCAGGTCTTTGAAGGCAACGTCGTCATGACGCAGGGAACGCTGCAGATTCGCACCAGCAAACTGGTCGTCACACAGGATGCCGACGGCTTTCAGAAAGGCACTGCCATTGGCGGTGCCAACGGACTTGCACGCTTCCGCCAGAAGCGTGAAGGCAAGGATGATTTTATCGAGGGCGAGGGCGAGCGCATTGAACACGATGCACGAAACGAAAAGACCGAGTTTTTTGTTCGCGCCTGGGTAAAGAGCGGACAAGACGAGGTGAAGGGGAACTATGTCTCGCACGACGCCTTGACTGAAAAATTCCTCGTCACTTCAGGCGCTGAAACAAAAACCGCAACCGGTGTTCCACAGGCACGCGTGCGGGCGATCATCCAGCCGAAAGGCAAGAACGCCGAAAACCCGGCCGAGAAAAAAGGCGAGCCCCTGACACTCAAGCCCGCTGACAACATCGCACCAAGGGAGTAAGCCATGACTCCCGAATACATCATTGTCGAAACTCATGGCCGGGTTGGTCTGATTACGCTGAATCGCCCGAAACAGCTTAACGCCCTGTGCGACGGGCTGATCAGGGAGCTGAGTGCAGCACTCGATGCCTTCGAAGCGTCGGAGAGCATTGGCGCCATCGTCATCACCGGCTCGGACAAGGCCTTTGCCGCCGGCGCTGACATCACGGCGATGAAGGATTTCTCCTATATGGACGCCTACAAGAACGACTACATCACGCGCGACTGGGAGCGCATCAAGACCTGCCGCAAGCCCGTCATCGCCGCAGTTGCCGGTTACGCACTGGGTGGTGGCTGCGAACTGGCAATGATGTGCGACTTCATCCTCGCCGCCGACACCGCGCAGTTCGGCCAACCGGAAATCAAACTCGGCACTCTGCCCGGTGCGGGTGGCACACAACGCCTGCCGCGCGCCGTAGGAAAATCCAAGGCCATGGAAATGTGCCTCACCGCGCGCATGATGAACGCGGAAGAAGCCGAACGTGCCGGCCTGGTTTCACGAATCATCCCCGCTGACAAGTTGATCGAGGAAGCATTGGCCACTGCCGGAAAAATTGCTTCCTTCTCGTTGCCGGCAATCATGATGATCAAGGAATCCGTCAATCGCGCCTTTGAAAGTGGCCTTAACGAAGGCCTGCTATTCGAACGCCGTGTTTTTCACGCCAGTTTTGCCCTCGAAGACCAGAAGGAAGGAATGGCGGCTTTTGCCGACAAGCGCAAACCCGTTTTCAAGCATCAATAAGCGCGCAACCTGCGAAGGCTTGCGCCGCGACAATCTTGCGGCGCAAAAATATTCTTGCGCGACTCCCCGAAAAAACCCAAAAACACACAACAAAGCGCTTTAAAATCAATGCAAAAAATATTTTTGTGCATTGCACCATATTTTTCTTGACAAACGTTTTTCCTTAGCTATAATTGAGTCCATGCTGCAGTGCAACAAAAGATTTCGGGACTGAATCAAACCCGTCGTCGGTGAGTTGGGTGCTGCACACAAGCGTTCTACTTTCTTTTACTTAGGAGATTCACCATGTTTGCAACCCCGGAACAATTCGCCGCCGCCAACAAAGCTTCCGTTGAAGCCATGCTGTCGCTCGCCAACACCGCCCTGGCTTCCGCCGAGCGTATCGCTGCCCTGAACCTGAACACCGCCCGCTCGCTGCTGGAAGACGGCGTTGCCAACACCAAGGCCATCCTCGGCGCCAAGGATCCGCAAGAAGCACTGGCTGTCCAGGCTTCGCTGACCCAGCCGAACGTTGAAAAGGCTGTTGCTTATACCCGTAGCGTCTACGAAATTTCGGCTCAGTCGAAAGAAGAAGTTTCCAAGCTCCTCGAAGGCCAGTTCGGTGACTTCCAGAAGCAAGTTGCTGGTCTGCTCGACAAGGCCGCCAAGAGCGCCCCGGCTGGTTCCGACGTTGCTGTGAATGCGGTCAAGTCGGCTATCGCTGCTGCGACCTCGGCTTTCGACAGCATGAACAAGGCTGCCAAGCAAGTTGCTGAAATCGCTGAAGCCAACGTTGCTGCTGCAACGAACGCAACGGTCAAGGCTGTTGGCACGACCGCTGCTGCTGGCAAGAAAAAGGCTGCTTAATT
>JBIKLY010000110.1:0-8372 GCA_044359525.1 Rhodocyclaceae bacterium
ACCCAGCAGCCGCCGTTGTACTCAAGCCCGGCAATCGTCTCGATCGGCTGCTTTTCCTTGATCGAGTAGTTGTAGCGGCCCACCGCATGCCAGCCGCCAAAAACCGGCCACTGTCCGGAAACGTCGATCTGGTCGAGGCCGTCCTTGGTGACCTGTCCGGGCGTATCGCGAATGTAGCGATAGGAAGCATTGAGCACCTTGCCGGGCTCCGGCAAATAACGCGCGCCCAGCGAATACTGCTTGACGTCACGATCGGCAGCGCCGTACTGCAAGGCCGTATCAGCATACACTTTAGGCAATATTTGACCGCTGAAGGCCGCAAGAAAATCGGACTTCTGCCACTTTTCATCAGCATCAACGGCCTGCCCTGACAAGGTCACTTTCTGCTGGCTGAAATAAAAACGCTGACCGAACATCGCGCGCATTATTTCGTTGCCGCTCGTCGGATCAATCAGGCGCGAAGTTACGGCAGCAGTCAGCTGATTGGCATTATTGAAACGATCCTGCCCGGAGAACTGGTTCTCGGAAAAAATCTGCGCGAAATTGAAATCGGCAAGGGAGCTGTCGAAAACTGGAATCTTGTCCTGGTTGCGATAAGGCACATTCAAGTAGTAAAGCCGCGGTTCCAGCGTCTGGGTATAGTCACGCGAAAACCAGTTACTCGGCCGCTCAAAGGTCATCCCGGAATCAAGACTGAAAACCGGCAGGGTACGATTGATCGAATCCGGCCCCACACTGCCGGGCGCCCGCCGGTTCAACGAATACTGCGTCGCATGCACGCCAAGCTTCGGCGTCGCGTACCATCCCGGGGTCACGTAAGGCAGGGCAACCTGTGGATAGAGCACCGTACGCTGCGCTTCGTCCTTATTCAGATCCGGATGGGAAAAGGCGGTGTATTGGCCGAAGAAGCTGCTATCGGTGCGATAGAGATCAGGCTGTCGTGCGTTGAGCGTGATTTGCGGCAGCAAACGGTAGGGCACCGCAACCAGGTTCTTCGGGTCGGGTTGCAAGGTCTGGTACGACTGCGCATTGGCGGTGACATTCCACCACCCGGACCCGTAGCCAAGCATCCCTTGCTGCAACAACTGCGTCTGTGCGGTATTGGCAACCCGGCTTGAAAGATCGGTAAAGTAGTTGTCATCCGATACCCGGTTATAGTTAATCGCACCTGATATGCCGTTGGCAAACGACTGGGTATGCACCAGCGAAATACCGTAACGGTCGTCCCCGTCGCGGTTCTTGTCATTCTGCAGCAACTCGCCGCGCACCTGGCCCCGGTAGGCGGCATCAAGATAACGGAATTCGGTATTCAGTTGCGTTCCGCGCTTGGACAGAATGCGCGGCGAAATCGTCGCATCCATATCCGGTGCGATATTCCAGTAGTACGGCAGCGTCAGTTCAAGACCGCTCTTGCTGCTCGAGCCAAAGGTCGGCGACAGGAAACCGGACTTGCGCTCGTTGTTCAGCGAGAAAGACAACCACGGCGAGTAGAGAATCGGCACACCGAGGAAAACAACCTTGCCATCGGTACCTTCCGCCACCTGCCGGTCGTAATCCAGCTTGAGATCACTGGCCGTCACGTACCAGCCGTCATTACCAGGCTTGCAGGTGGTGTAGGTACCCGATTTGATGCGTACCTGGTTTTCCCCTTCGAATTCTATGCGCTCGGCCTCACCACGCGCTTCGGTCGCCGTGCGCACCGTCTTGTTCTTGTCCGTAACTACAGCGACGGCGGCAAAAGCGGACATGGACAGTTGTGCGGGCGTTGATTTCAGGCCCGTCAACGCGCGCGGCTGGGCAAAGCCGGAGGCAGTTTCCTCTCCGGCTTTGCCGGCTCCGCCGGACTGCGCCCGGTCTTTGTCAGGCGGCAGTCGCTTGATGTAATACGACGGCTGATCAAAGAAGCCGACCTGCTCCTCAAGTTTCAGCCGCAGCTTTGGCCCGGTATAGACGTCCTCGCCCTGCTCCAGACGAACATTGCCCAATCCCTCAATCTCGTCATCAACCTGCCAGTAGGTCAAGCGATCGGCATTGGCCACTACACCAATCTTGCGCAATTCAGCATCGCCTTCCGCGACAAACTCACTGCCAATTGTTCCCGACATGCGCTGTGCACTAAGGAAAATCGGCCGCGGCTCGTCGCTCTTTGCCGGTGGCGGCGTCATTGCCGCAGCCATGCGCAGAGACAGGGTCGGGGTAAAGTCCGGCACCTCTTCTTCGTCACGAGGCCCGCTCGCCGCCACCAGTGGTGGCGCCGTATCCGCCGACAAGGCCGGTGGTGCGGCACCAGCGCCCAGCGGCATGCCGAGCAGACCGGGATGAACCTGCAACGCGGGCAAAGTTCCCGGCGTCATCGCCGCCACACTGCCCGGACGGGCCGGCTGAGCCGGCGGAACAGGCTGGGCTGGGGGCGCTGCCTGCACCACACGCGCGGCGGAAACGGCTGCGTTTGTTTGCGCCGGTTCAGGCGCGGATCGGTCCTGTCGCGCTACCGGAGCATCCTGCGAGCGGGCTACCGGTGGTGTTGCAGGGGGTACTGCCGGCGTACTGGCGACGACAGGCTGAACCGGTAGACCGAGCAGGCCGGGATGCACCTGCAGCGCGGGCATAGTCCCGCCAGCCGTAGTCGCCGCGCCGCTGGCAGCGCGCGGAGCAGGCGCTGGCTGAGCAGACGCCGCCGGCACGGCAACCGCCTCGCTGGGCGCGGAAGTTGCGGCGTTTTTCCGTACCGGTTCGGACGCCGGCCGGGCTTGTGGCTCGATGGCGGCCCGCGACGGCGCTGCGGGTTCGCTCTCGCGCGAACGACCGGCCGGAACAACCGTCACAACAGGGGCAGGCTCAACCGGAATCGGCGCCGGCGAAGGCTTGGCTACCTCCGGCGCAACGGCAGGCGCGGCGGCGCGCGCCGGGATTTCATTTGGCGCAGCCTTCCTGGACTTCCCTTTAGCGGCAGGGGGGCGAACCACTTCGGCCTGCTCACTGTCACGCAACTCGACAACAGGCGTTTCCACCGGTTTCACTTCCGCACGCGGCACCTCTTGCACCGGCACCGGCACCGGGGCTGGCGCCACAATCGGTGCCGGTGGCGCAGGCGGCAGCCCGAGAAGAACCGGATCAACACGCAAGGGCTGCATCGACTGCGCCTGCGCATCCGCAACGAACCCGCCGGCGAGTGCGAACAGTTCACAACAGATAAGCACAGTCAGCGGTTTGCGTGGCAAATACGGCATTCAAAAATTCCGGGAGCAAACGCTTGTTATTTTCGGCAGCCCGTTGGCTGGCGGAGCGAGTGGTAAAATCGCGCCATTTTAGCATCATCGACCAAGGAGAAGCGGCATGCCGCGAACTATGCTGCTGCGCCAATGGGTGACGAACCAGTTCCCCGGGCAGGACTATCAAATCGAGCCGGCCTCGGCCGACGCCAGCTTCCGGCGCTACTTCCGCATCACCCTACCCGATGGCACGACGCGCATCGTCATGGACGCACCGCCCGAACACGAAGACTGCCGCCCCTTCCTGAAGGTCGCTGCGCTATTTCACGAAACCGGCGTGCAAGTACCGCTGGTCCACGCCGAAGATCTGGAACAGGGTTTTCTCCTGCTCTCCGACCTCGGCAACACCACCTATCTAAGCGCCCTCAACGAAACGACGGCGCCGAAACTCTACCGCGACGCCAACATCGCACTGGTCGCCATCCAGCGCGCCAGCCGGCCCGGCGTGCTGCCCGAGTACGACCGCGCCCTGCTCGAACGCGAACTGCAGCTCTTCCCCGACTGGTACGTCAGCCGCCACCTCGGCGTCACGCTCGACGAAACCCAGCAGGCCACCCTGCGCTCGGTGTTCGACAAGATTCTCGACAACAATCTCGCGCAGCCGCAGGTTTTCGTGCACCGCGACTACCACTCGCGCAACCTGATGGTTTCTTGTGTTGACGGGGTTTCCACATTCCCGGCCAACCCCGGCATCCTCGACTTCCAGGACGCCGTCTTTGGTCCGATCACCTACGACCTCGCCTCGCTCTACCGCGACGCCTACATCCACTGGGAAGAGGATCAGGAACTCGACTTCGTCATCCGCTACTGGGAAATGGCGCGCAAGGCCGGGCTGCCGGTGCATGCCGACTTCCACGACTTCTACCGCGATTACGAGTGGATGGGCGCGCAGCGCCAGCTCAAGGTGCTCGGCATCTTCGCCCGCCTCTGTCATCGTGACGGCAAGGACGGCTACCTGAAAGACATGCCGACGGTGATGGCCTATCTGCGCCAGACCTGTGAACGCTACCTCGACCTGCGGCCACTGGCGCGCCTCTTCGACCAGCTTGAAAACAAGCAGCCGGAAGTCGGCTACACCTTCTGAGCAAGATAATGAAAGCCATGATCCTCGCCGCCGGCCGTGGCGAACGCATGCGGCCGCTCACCGACACGACGCCCAAGCCGCTGCTCTGCGCCGGCGGCAAGCCGCTGATCGTCTGGCATCTGGAGCGACTGGCAGCGTCGGGATTTCACGAAGTCGTGATCAACCACGCCCACCTCGGTGCGCAGATCGAAGCGGCGCTAGGCGATGGCAGCCAGTTCGGCCTCGCCATCGCCTACTCGCCCGAACCGCCCGGCGCGCTGGAAACTGCCGGCGGCATTGCGCACGCGTTGCCGCTGCTTGGTGACCAGCCCTTTCTCGTGATCAACGGCGACATCTGGTGCGACTGGGACCTTACGCAGGCCCGACACCGCGCCCACACGCAGCCGGTCGCCGCAGCGCACGCCCATCTCGTTTTCATCGACAACCCGCCGCATCATCCCGGTGGCGATTTTTGCCTCGATGGCGAGTTCGTTCGCCACGCCGAAAACTGCAAAACCGGCACACTGACCTATGCCGGTATCGGCGTTTTCTCGCCGTCTTTTTTCGCCGGCGTACCGAATGGCGCCGTGATGAAACTGCGCCCGCTACTGGATGCCGGCATCGATGAAAAAACCATCACCGGGGAACGTCACGCCGGCCGCTGGGTCGACGTAGGGACACCGCAACGTCTCGTTGAACTCGACAAGGAATTGAGCCAGTCCGCATGAAACATCTCCCCTATTCAAAACGTCGCGAGCAGTTACTGGCGCAGCTCGGCGACGGCGTCGCCATCGTGCCGACGGCGCCCGAACGCGTGCGCAACCGCGACTCGCACCATCCCTACCGCTTCGACAGCTACTTCTGGTATCTCAGCGGTTTCCCCGAGCCTGAAGCGGTGATCGTTCTGGTCGGCGGCAAAACGCCGCGCGCCATCCTGTTTTGTCGCGAAAAGAACGAAGACAAGGAAGTCTGGGATGGTTTTCGCTACGGCCCCGAGGCTGCACGCGACGCTTTCGGCTTCGACGAAGCCTGGCCGATCGCCGACCTCGAACAGAAACTGCCCGAACTGATCGCCAACCGCAGCGCGCTGTGGCATTCGCTCGGCCACGACGCGGAATGGGATACGAAGATCGCCGCCGCGCTCAACGCCGTGCGCGCACAAAGCCGCGCCGGCAAGCGCGCGCCGGGCGAGCTGCGCGACCTGCGCGGATTGCTCGACCGCATGCGTCTGACCAAGGACGCGCACGAAATGGCGATCATGCGCCAGGCCGCCGACATCGCCTCGGCCGGCCATGCGCGCGCGATGCGTGCCTGCGCGCCGGGCATGGCCGAGTACGAACTGGAAGCCGAACTTAGTTACGAATTCCGCAAGCGCGGTGCCGACGGTCACGCCTATTCACCCATCGTCGCCGGCGGCGCCAACGCCTGCATCCTGCACTACGTCGAAAACGACAAGCTGCTCGCCGAACACACGCTGGTGCTGATCGACGCCGGCTGCGAACTCGGCGGCTATGCCTCCGACATCACGCGCAGCTTCCCGGTCGGCGGCCGCTTCAGCCCGGCACAGCGCGACGTCTATGAAATCGTTCTCGCCGCGCAAAACGCCGCGCTTGCCGCGGTCAAGCCCGGCGCGCCGTTCATGGCCTATCACGACGCCGCGCTGCGCGTGCTGGCACAGGGCCTGATCGACCTGAAACTGGCCGACGGCAGCGTCGACAGCGTGATCGAAAGCGAAGCCTACAAGCCGTACTACATGCACCGCACCGGCCACTGGCTCGGCCTCGACGTGCACGACGCCGGCGACTACAAGAGCGGCGAGGACTGGGTCGCCCTCGCCCCCGGCATGACGCTGACCGTCGAACCCGGCCTCTATATCCGCCCCGGCGCCGATGTGCCAAAGCACCTGCACGGCATCGGCATCCGTATCGAGGACGACGTCTTCGTCACCGCAGAAGGCTGCGACGTTTACACCAGCGCGCCAAGGACCATTGCCGAGATCGAAGAAGTGATGCGTCGTGACTGAGCCGGTCGCAAGCATTGAAACGACAGACATTGCCATCATCGGCGCCGGCCCGGTCGGCATGACGCTGGCGCTGGCGCTCGCCGGCGGCCCGCAGCGCGTACTGCTCATCGACCGGCGGCCGCGCGGCGCCTGGGCCGGTGACCCGCGCGCCCTGGCCCTGTCGCACGGCACGCGGCAACTGCTCGAACGGATCAAGGCCTGGAACAACACGGCCGGCACGCCGATCCACGACATCCACATCTCGCAACGCGGCGGCTTCGGCCGCACGCTGATCGAGCGCGAGGAATACGACCTTCCCGCGCTCGGCTACGTGATGCGCTACCGCGATTTGTCGTCAACGCTGGCGGCGGCGCTGGACGCCCGCATCGACGCCGCACAACTGCTCGACAATTGCCAGCTCGACGGCATTGAAACCGGCAGCGATGGCGCCATCATCACCTTCAGCCGCCACGGCGAGACCCGGCGCATTTCCGCCCGCCTGGTCGTGCACGCCGAAGGCACACCGGGCAGCGACCCGGCCATCGCCGTGCGCGACTATCACCAGCACGCCGTCATCGCCGAAGTCCGCCCAGAGCCGGGGCACGGCAACCGCGCCTGGGAGCGCTTCACACCTGACGGCCCGCTGGCACTGCTGCCGCTCGGCAAGGATTACTCGATCGTCTTCACCGTGCCGCCCGAAAAAGCCGCGCAACTGCTGCAACTCGACGACGACGCTTTTCTCGCGGCGCTGCGCGGCCAGTTCGGCCAGCGCCTCGACTTCGTCAGCACCGGCCCGCGCAGCAGCTTCCCGCTGGCCCTGCGCGTTCGCCGGCAACTCACGGCGCAGCGCCAGGTCTGGATCGGCAACTGCGCGCAAACCCTGCACCCGGTTTCCGGCCAGGGCTTCAACCTCGGCCTGCGCGACGCCTGGGAGCTCGCCGAGACCCTGCTTGCGCACAACAATGGCGACGCCGGCGACCCGGCGCCGCTCGCCGCCTACGCACGCGGCCGCCGGCTCGATCGTGCCGGCAGCATGGGTTTCACCGACAGCATCGTGCGCCTCTTCTCGAACGATCTGGCGCCGCTGCGCCTTGCGCGCGGCCTCGGCCTGCTGGCCCTCGACCTCTACCCGCCGCTGCGCCGCTTCGTGGCCAAACGGATGATCTGGGGTGCGCGCGCCTGGCCGTAGTGCCTGCAAAACCTGGTTGGAATCTGCGCCCCTTGCTCCGAGTACATACATGATGGATTAGTTGGAAATGATGCAATCGCAGATGACCCCAACCGAGGAGAACGTCCAAGTTTATGTGTCGCCCTCCTGAGACAGGATTGATATGAAACCACTTTTGATTTAATATCAACCAATGAAACCCAACCACAAGCGCCCCTTCAGAAACTTCGTCAAAAAGGCCCATAAGCCTCTGCAGTTGGCGATCAGCGATGAAGTTGACGAGGTTTGCGAACGTCCATACGACGGCGAAGCCAAAGTCGGCGACCTACTTGGGTTCTACGTCTGGAAATTCAAATTCAACAGACAGGAATACCTTATTGCCTACCGGCCTCCCCCGAAGAAGGGTTCTGATTCCATCAGCGACCTGGAGATCGAATTCCTCGTGATCGATTTCTACAAAATTGGGGCACACGAGAATTTTTACGAAGACTTGAAGCGTTATATAAAAGAGGAACTGCCATGAATTCTGGGATTGCTACCGCTGAAGAACTCTTTGCGGCGGTAAAGGAAATGCCGCCAATGGAACGTGTACGTTTCTTTACGCTACTTGGCGAAACCGTCTTCGAGAAGGATAACTTCTCCCACGCGGATGTATTCAAAGACATTCTGAGCGCAGAATTTACCGTCGAAGAGGCCGCTGAGTACTTAGAGGTTTCCGTCTCGACGTTCCGGCGTTACGTGCAGAGCAAAAAGATTGCGCCGGTCCATGTAGTTGGTCGCAACCAGTTCTTCTCAGCAGCAGACCTGAAATCGTTCAAGAAGTCTCTACGTGCAGTGAAGCGCCATTAACTCAAGCCAGCCACCCCC
>JBIKLY010000142.1:0-4959 GCA_044359525.1 Rhodocyclaceae bacterium
CTCTACTACAAGGGCTTCCCCAAATTCGCAAGTGCGCGTGATGTTTTTTTAGTTCATCGCTTTTTCCTTTTTGATCCATGTTGCGCTGCGGTCGTTGGTCGAGAAGATGGAGGACTGCGAAACTACAAACGGTCATTTTGGGCTCATTGCCCGGACCCTGATGAAAGACGCGCGCCGGGGCCTCAATCGTTAGTCGGGAATAGTTACGTCCCCTTGAGCTAATCAGGCGCTCCCGGCGCGGGTCCAACCCGCTTCACATCAACGCATGCAGCACATCGGTGATTCCTGGCCGCCATCCGGCGGCACGCTTGATCCTTTCAGTATCTTTCCCTACAGACGCTTTTATCGGGGCGTCAGGCAGCGCTCGGATTGAGACGGAAATCCTCGCCGTATTTCAACACCGCCCATGCCAGCCGCGCATTTTTTGCCGCGATGGCCACCACCGCGCGCCAGTAGCCGCGCCGCTCGACCAGACTGCGTGCCCAGCGACTGAAACCGTCCTGCTTGTCACCGAGTCCGGCGAGAATGGAGCGGGCGCCCATGACGAGCAGGCTGCGCAGGTAGCCGTCGCCGGCCTTGGTGATCCGGCCCAATCTCGCCTTGCCGCCGCTGCTGTATTGCCCCGGCGTGAGGCCGATCCACGCGGCGACCTGCCTGCCGTTCTTGAAGTCGTGGCCGCCACCGATGCTGGCTAGCAGCGCGCTGGCGGTCACCGGGCCGATGCCGGGGCGTTCCATCAGGCGCTTGCTGCGCGCGTCTTCGCGGGCGGCATGGGCAATCGCACGGTCATATTCAGCGATTCGCGCATCGAGCTGATCGGCGTGCGAGAGCAAATCGCCGATGCACTGGTTGGCATACCCCGGTAAATCTTCAAGATGCGCGCTAATGTTTTTGCGCAAGCAGGCGACCTTCTGCGGCAGAACAATGCCGAACTCGGCGATCAGGCCACGCAGACGGTTGTAGGTGGCGGTGCGTTCTTCGACAAAACCCTGCCGCGTACGATGCAGGCAGAGGATGATTTGCTGGTGTTCTTCCTTGATCGGGACGAAGCGCATGTGCGCGCGGGTGACGGCTTCGCAGATGGCGGCCGCATCGGCTGCGTCGTTCTTGCCGCGCTTGCCGCCCATGCGGTACGGGGTGACGAACTTCGGGGCCATCAGTTTGACGGTGTGGCCGTACTCGCGGAACTGTCTGGCCCAGTAGTGCGCGCCGGAGCATGCTTCTATGCCAATCAGGCACGGCGGCAGTTGGGCGATCATCGGCAAGAGTTGCTCGCGTGACACCTTCGGCTTGATCAGTACGGCTTTGCCGTTCTCATCGACACCATGCACTGCAAAGATGTTCTTGGCGAGATCGATTCCTACAGTGATAATGCTCATGGACTTCCCCTTTCGTGGTTTTAAATGGACGACTTCGACATCACCATTTTGGCACGCTGTTGCCGTGCGGTTTTAATGCCGCTTCCTCGGGACGGGGAAGTCCCTTTCATTCGTTAGGGCGAGTGTTCAGACTCGCTGACTATTTTTTCGGCGCCAGGTTGTCACGCAGGCACTGGCGGTGTTCCGGGCCGACCTTGTCCTTGCAGGCGTCACGCGCTTTCTGGTGTTGCTCGCAGCGCGCCGCATCGGCTGATTTGCTGCAATCTGCGGGCGGCATCTTCTCCTGCACGCAGCGCTTGAATTGCGGGCCGCTCTGGTCTTTGCATGCGGCGTAAGTCTGCTTGCGTGATTCGCACTGCTGCGGATTGCGTGCCTTGCTGCAGTCGACGTTCTGCGCCTGCTCATGCATGCATTGTTTGCGTTCCGGGCCGGCCTTACCTTTGCAGGCCGCCATCATTTTCTGGTGCGCTTCCTGGCGCGCCTTGCACTGCTTGCTGTCTTTGGCCTTGCTGCAATCAACCGGGCCGCGTTTGCCTTGACCCTGGCCGGCGGCTTTGCCGCCCATTACGGCTGCTTCCGAAACAGTGCCGGGGCCTTGTTGCGCGCTTGCTGGTAAGGCGAACAGTGCGCTGGCCAGTAAAGCGATTGTCAGTCCGTTTTTCATCGAAATCTCCTGGGTGAAGAAGTGGTTTTGATCGGTAAATTCATGCGGCAACGCCTGATTATAGGCGGCTTTCATTGACATTTTGTCAGACGGTTTTTGCCGTCGGCATTGAGCCATTCACGCCATGTCGGGTATAGTCGCCAGATCATAACTCTGGAATGCCGCAGATGCCGAACAAGACGGCCAACACCGTTCCCGAACACCGCCTCACCCTGGCTG
The DNA here is from genome assembly GCA_044359525.1 of Rhodocyclaceae bacterium. Classification (GTDB taxonomy): domain Bacteria; phylum Pseudomonadota; class Gammaproteobacteria; order Burkholderiales; family Rhodocyclaceae; genus CAJBIL01. Next base: position 2,263 of record JBIKLY010000142.1, read on the forward strand.
AAATCGTCGGCATGATGGTCGAGGACGGCCTGGTTGAAAAAGCGGATGGCGATGCATTGATCGCTGAAAGTCGATTGAAACGCTCGGAGTTGCACCCGCTGGTTCTGATTGCCGATCGCAAATGGAAATCGCTGTTGCCGCCTCATCGTTCGCTTTTACTTGATGATGTTTCGGAATGGCTGGCGCGCAGGGTGGGGCTTGAGTATTTTCACATTGATCCATTGAAGGTGGATTTCACTGCGGTCACCGATGTGATGTCCTCTGCTTACGCAACGCGCTTTGGCATCCTGCCGGTGAAAGTCACGCGCAACGAAGTCGTGGTGGTCACAACGCAGCCTTTTCTCCGCGAGTGGGAAAAGGAAATTGCGCCGATCATCAAAAAGGATATTCGCCGCGTTTTTGCCAATCCGGTCGATGTCGCCAGATACCTCGTAGAGTTTTACAACCTCGCTCGCTCGGTCAAAAAAGCCGAACAGACCGGCGGGCCGAACAGCAGTCTTTCGTCACTTGAGCAACTCGTCGAACTGGGTCGCGCCAACCGGCAATTCGACGCCAATGATCAGCATATCGTCAATATCGTTGATTGGCTTTGGTTGTACGCTTTTGAACAGCGTGCCAGCGATATTCACATTGAGCCGCGACGTGATCTGGGGCTGGTTCGTTTTCGTATCGATGGCGTGCTGCATCAGGTGTATCAGATCCCGATGTCGGTGATGAATGCGATGACCAGTCGCATCAAGATTCTTGGCCGTATGGATGTTGTCGAAAAACGGCGTCCGCAGGATGGTCGAATCAAGACGCGAACGGTTGAAGGGCGTGAGGCCGAACTGCGTCTGTCGACCTTGCCGACGGCCTTCGGCGAGAAGCTCGTGATGCGGATCTTCGATCCGGATGTTCTGGTGCGTGACTTTACCGAACTCGGTTTTTCTGACGAGGATCAATCGCGCTGGACCACCATGTCGAAAAGACCCAACGGCATTATTCTGGTGACCGGGCCGACCGGTTCCGGGAAAACGACGACGCTTTACTCGACGCTGAAGCAGCTGGCTACCTCAGAGGTCAATGTCTGTACCATCGAAGATCCGATCGAAATGATTGAAGGTGCTTTCAATCAGATGCAGGTGCAGCAGTCGATCGATCTTGGTTTTGCCGAGGGCGTGCGCGCGCTGATGCGGCAGGACCCCGATATCATCATGGTCGGCGAAATACGCGACCTGCAAACGGCCGAAATGGCAATCCAGGCGGCGCTCACCGGCCACCTTGTGCTGTCGACGCTGCACACCAATGATGCCCCGTCGGCGATCACGCGCATGCTTGATCTCGGTGTTCCCTCGTATCTGCTGAGCGCCACGATACTCGGCATCATGGCGCAACGTCTGGTGCGCGTTCTTTGTCCGCACTGCAAGGAGTCTCATCCGGCAAGCGCGGAGGAGGACGTGCTGTGGGATAACCTGGTTACGCCATGGAAAGCCAATCGTCCGACGCATTTTCATCGGCCGGTTGGTTGCCTCGAATGCCGGATGACCGGGTATATGGGGCGCATTGGTCTCTACGAGATTCTGATGCTTTCGCCGGACATGAAGCAGGCGATCAACACCGAGTCCGACATCGCGAAAATTCGTGATCTGGCATTTCGTGAGGGAATGAAGCCCTTGCGAATTTCCGGCGCGATGAAAGTTGCGGCGGGGGTGACGACGCTCGAAGAGGTGGTCAAAGTCTCGCCGCCGGCCGAACGAGGCTGATCGCGGGCGGGTCTCTGGTGCTTCCGGCGGTTCTGACGGCTGCGCAGTGGCCCTTTTTCAGGCAATCAGGTCGTATGCGGCGTTTGCTAGCCCGATAAATATTGATCATTCTTCAGCAAATTTTCAACAAACTTGGTTTTTATTTGCACAGATAGCCTCGAAAACGAATGAGGCTCCATTCTGATTAGCCCGAAAGAGCTAATGACGTTCAATGATTTCGTCATTAGAATCCGTGCTGCTATAGCGCTTTGCTTTGCTTTGCTTTGTTTTGTTAAGTGCTGGCAAATTGGGCTTGTTGAATATCAAACTACAAAGGGGGGAAATATTTATGTTGAAAGCGTTTATGGGGTCACCCAGTCCGACCCGGATCGCCGTCGCTGTTGCATTGGTCTTCGGTAGCGTTTCGGCGCACGCCGGCGTGACGGTTGATTCGATTGTGGCGACCGGTTCGTATCAGCTTGGCTCGGACGCCATTGTTAACCTGTTGTCCTCGGGTTCGCCGAATGTGGATGTGGGGGCTTTCCCAAGTTCCGGGCTGAATAGTGCTGGCCTGCACAGCTATGGTTCGGATAGCGGAAATTTTGGCAGTCGCTCGTCCGGTTTCGGTGTTTATAACGTGAACGGCATGTTCCGTATTTCCGAGACGATCACCAATACCTCCGCCATCGCACAGAATGCGACCTTCAATTTCTTTATTACGCCGGGTTTCATCAACAATGAAATCGGCAGTGCATTGACGGGTTCCAATCAGGTCAGCGCCGGTCTCAATTTTGATATCAAGCGTAATGGCAGTTCCATTTGGGGCAGCTCGGCAACACTGAGCAGCAACGCTGGCGGTACGACCTACACAACCACCGGGGATGCGGGTCTGTATAACGGTGCGGGAACCTACTATTCAGTTGCGGGTGCCAGTCGCTCGGTCGACCTCGGCGTTATCAACGCCGGCCAGTCGATT
>JBIKLY010000166.1:0-3377 GCA_044359525.1 Rhodocyclaceae bacterium
CAATGGTGTTTCCGTTGCCGGCCCGGACCGTTTGGTTCCGGAGGTCACCTATCATGTGCCAGGTCAGTGGGTCGAACCGTGTGGGGAATGCGGCTATGGCGGTCAAGTCGCTCAGTATGTCGAGCCCTACGACGTGACCGTGCCGGCTCACACCGTGCTGGGAACTGCGAGCGGCTCGCACGCAAGTTCAGGCGACCCTTTCGGTATTGACTGGAATGGACAGGCGTATTTCACCGGTCAACCGAGTGCTGATCCGTTCGGGAACAGCGTGACCTTTACTGCAGCAGTACCCGAGCCTTCCGAGTATGCCTTGATGCTGGCCGGCCTTGGTTTGATGGGCTGGACGGCACGACGTCGCCGTGCCGGGACATCGTCCTAGCGTCGCGAAGCGTATCCGGAAATAAAAAGGGGACCAGGCGGTCCCCTTTTTTACATCTGCAGCAGCCGTTCGAACTCATCGACCAGATCCGGCGTGTGCCGGGCTGGAGTAAATCCTGCATAACGCGCGGCAAAGTCACGTGCGGCGCGAAGATAGCTTGTGTCGCCGAGCATTGAGGCAATCAAAGCAGCGTAATCCAGCGGTCGAACACGTTCGGCGGCGTTGATTCCCATGCCGACTTTACCTACCCGCCGGGCAACCAGAAACTGTTCAGTCTGGGTTGGCAGCAGCAGGGTTGGCACACCAAGCAATAAGGCCTGCGCGACCGTGGCCGAACCGGCATGGCAGATGCACAGCTCGCAGCCGGGGAGCGTCAGCGCCAGATCGGCGTGCGTGGCGCAGTAGTGAATCAGGGGGCTGGTCACGGGTGGTGGCCGTCCGGCAGCCACTTCCGGCAGATAGCACACTGTGCGGCAGCCCAGTTTTACCAGGGCTTTCAGCACCAGCTCATGGTCGGGATGGCCGGACTTGAGGTAGGCAAACACCTTGGCGCCGTTTCCCTGCGCCCATGTCGGTGGTTCACCGCCGGCTTGCAGCATGCTCGGCCCCCACCAGCGCTGGCCTGCGGGCAGGGCTTCACGACCGTAAGGGTCGAGCTCGGGCCAGCACAGCAGTAATGGCGTGTCGCCCATGAGCGCTTGAGACAGACGTTGCAGGGGAGGGCTTTCCATTTCATGGAAGACTGTGTTGATTGCGTTCAGAACGGTTGTTTCGGCGTGTTCGAGACGGCCGGCCTGAACGGGCTCCCAGTCGCGTATCCTGGGTAGTGGGGTGGCGTCCGGCGGAATGAAGAACCCGAGTCCGGTTGTCGCGCTCGGAATGTTCAGGCTGCGCGCAGCCAGCACTGCTGTAGGAGAATAGTCTGCGACAAGCAGATCGGGCTTCAGGCTTGCCAGCAAGCTTCGCCAGCCGGTCAGAAGCCCACGCAAGGCATCGGCATTCAGATAGCCACAACTCATCAGAATTTCAGCCATGTTGGCTGGCGGCGAGGGAACCCCGTTAACTTGATGCAGCCAGACGGGCGCCTGAAAACGCGGCACATCGATGTTGCGCAGAATGACGTCGGTATGAACCAGGTCGCGCAAACACAGACTGACCTGGTGCCCGCGACGGCGCGCCTCCTGGGCGAGCGGTTTGATGCTGCCGGCGTGCCCCAGACCGCCACCCAATTCCCATGCAAAAACGATATGTGCCATGGGGCGAATTATGCGTCAGTTTTTGTTGATATTCCCTATTCTTTGATGCTTTTTCGATAACAGATTCGTAGCAAGTCGCCGGCGCACATGGACAGTGGCAAGGCTGCGAAGTAAAATCGCGCCCCTCGTCCTGCCAAGAGCATTGCATTGGAAGCCTTCCTAGTTTCTACCGGCATCGTTGCCCTCGCTGAAATCGGTGACAAGACACAATTGCTGGCCTTCATCCTCGCTGCAAAATTCCGCAAGCCGCTGCCGATTGTCCTCGGCATTCTGGTCGCAACAATTGCCAACCACGCCATGGCCGGTGCGCTTGGTGCGTGGATTACCTCGCTGGTCGGGCCGGAAACCCTGCGCTGGGTGCTTGGTGTTTCTTTCATCGCGATGGCGATCTGGACGCTGATTCCCGACAAGTTCGACGAGGAGGATGCCAAGCTGGCGCGCTTTGGCGTCTTTGGCACGACGCTGCTTGCCTTCTTTCTGGCCGAGATGGGCGACAAGACACAGGTGGCGACGGTCGCGCTGGCCGCCCAGTATCAGGCATTTTTTGCGGTGGTCGCCGGAACGACTTGCGGCATGATGATTGCCAATGTGCCGGCAGTTTTTCTTGGCGACCGGATAGCCAACCGGATGCCGGTGCGACTGGTGCATTCGGTTGCTGCAGCGATCTTTGCGCTTCTTGGTATTGCCACCTTGTCTGGTGTCGGCGAACGCTTCGGTTTTTAGCCCAGGCGGCGCTGCGCATCGGTCACCATCAGCGCGCCACCCGGGCTTCCATTGTTGAACTCAAGCGCCATTGGCGGCTTGCAAGGCGTCCAGCTTCGCGGCGCAAATGAAATCATTTTCAGATAGGCCGCCAATCGCGTGCGTTGAATAGCGAACGCAACATTGCCGGTAGCCGACTTCGAGATCCGGGTGGTGGTCCTCTTGGTGCGAAATCCAGGCCGTCGCGTTAACGAAGGCCATGGTTTCGTAATAGTTTTTGAACGGGTAGGTCTTGACGAGCTCGTGTCCACGCTGCTCCCAGCCATTCACCATCTGCAGCAGGCGGTCGATTTCGTTCTGATCAAGTGCTGCAACGCCGTCAGCAGATGGCTTGCAGTTTTTTGATTCGAAATTGCAGATGGGCTGGGTCATGGGCTTCTCCTGTTTTGCTGCTGCCTGTTGCGAGCTTAGGGCATTTTTCATATTGCCCAAAGTGTTGCGATGGAACCGAAGCAGCGTACAGCGGTCTGCTGACAGTTGCCACGGGAAGTGCCTTGATGTCCGAAATCACGATTGCACCCTATCAATCTGCCGAGGCTATCCCGCGCGGCGTCTGGGATCGTTTGTGCCCGCCGGGCGATCCGTTTCTCAACGCCGATTTTCTGGCGATTCTTGAACGGCACGGCGCTGCAGGGCGAGCGTGGGGCTGGGTGGCGCGCCATCTGGTAGCAAGTGATGGGCGTGGCGTGGTGCTTGGCGTATTGCCGCTCTACGTTCGTTTCAATTCGCATGGCGACTTCATCCACGACTGGTCGTGGGCATCGGCTTACCAGCAACTCGGTCGCGTCTATTATCCGAAGCTGTTCAGCGGCCTGCCACATACGCCGGCAGCCGGGCCGCGATTGCTGATTGGCGGGGGGGACGATGCCGGCACCATCCGTCAGGCGTTGATCAGCGGCGCGCAGGCCCTGGCCCGCGAGTACGGCGCCTCCTCGTGGCACGTGGCCTTTCCGGATCAAACAGACAAGGCTGCACTGCAC
>JBIKLY010000147.1:0-4607 GCA_044359525.1 Rhodocyclaceae bacterium
CGGCCAGGCGGTAGGCATCGACCAGTTGCAGGAGCGTCGTCAGATAGTCGCCGAGAACGGCAAAATTGGCGTGGACGAAACTCAGCGGATTGTTGATTTCGTGCGCGACGCCGGCGGCGAGCTGCCTGATGGCCGCCATCTTTTCAGACTGCAGCAATTGCGCGCGAGCCAGTTCAAGTTGTTCGTTGAGCGCCTTGAGCTCACGATTGGTGCTGCTCAGCCGCGCCATTTCATTCGCTGCCAGCTTGCTCTCGGTAATGTCGGTCACGGCCAGGCGCAGCGCGCCGTCATGCGCTGCCTTGGCACCGTCGACTTGCGCGTGAAACAGCGTGCCATCCCCGCGTTGCAGGGTCAGTTCCGTAGGGCCTTGCTCCTTGCCGCTGCGCAGGCTCATGAAGTGCCGCGTCCAGTGGTCCTGGTCAGCCTGTGCGACAAAGGTAGTCAAGCGTTTTTGCAGCAGCGCCTTGCGCTCCCGCCCGAGCAGTGCGGCGCCGGTGAGGTTGATCTGTGTGATCAGGCCGTGCGAATCCAGTGTCAGGTAACCGAGCGGCGAAAATTCGTAGAGGTCGACATAGTGGTCGCGCGATGCCGCAAGCGCGGCCTGTGCTTCACGCAGGGCTGCGTTCTGCATTTCGAGCTCGATCTGGTGTACCTGCAATTCGTGCAGCAGTTCTTGCGGCGACGTGCCGGCCGGCATCTCGCTCGGCGGTGAAGCAGTCAGTCGACTTTGGGCTGCCGTGCGCAGTTGCGTGGCCTGATTCTTTTCGTCGTTTGAGTTCATAGATCGCCCCTGTGGCTCGACGGTCTGCTGGTCTTTGAAAAATAAATTAACCCGCGCCTGTGCCGGTACCTAGCCGCTGCGCCCTGCTGCCATCAGCGCCTCGGGAATGCGCGACAAAGGTAAAACGCGTTCCGCAGCGCCCAGTTTGATCGCTTCCTTCGGCATGCCGAACACCACGCAACTGTCTTCGTCCTGGGCGACCGTACGGGCGCCGGCCTCGCGCATTTCCAGCAGGCCGCGCGCGCCGTCATCTCCCATGCCGGTCATGATCACTCCCAGCGCGTTTCGCCCGGCGCATTTGGCCACCGAGCGGAAGAGGACGTCGACCGACGGGCGGTGACGATTGACCGGCGGGCCGTCGCGTACCTCAACCAGGTATTGCGCGCCATTGCGTTTTACCGACATGTGCTTCCCGCCCGGAGCGATCAGCACGAGGCCGGTGATCACCCGCTGACCGTTGCGGGCTTCCTGGACTTCCATTTCACAGATCTGGTTCAGGCGCTGCGCAAAGAGGGCTGTGAATTTTTCCGGCATGTGCTGCACCACGACAATGCCCGGCGTCGTGCGCGGCAATTGCGTCAGCACCGCTTCGAGCGCCTGCGTGCCGCCGGTCGATGTGCCAATGGCGATCAGGCGATCTGTTGTTTCGGCCATGGCGCTTGGCGCTACCCGCAGTGGGACGGCAGCAACACGCTTGTCCGCTTCGCCGGGGCGCATTGAAACCATGGCGCGCATGTTGGCGCGTGCCGCCGCACGCACCGTCGAGACCAGATCATTCGCCGAGTCGTGCAAAAAATCCTTCAAGCCCAGCGTCGGCTTGTTGATAATAGCCACCGCCCCGGCCGCCAGCGCCTGCATCGTCGTTTCCGCGCCCCGCGTGGTCAGCGTCGAGCAGATGACAACCGGTGTTGGCCGCTCGGCCATGATGCGCGTAAGGAAGGTAATGCCGTCCATGCGCGGCATTTCAACATCCAGCGTGATTACATCGGGCCACTCCTGCTTCATTTTCTCCAACGCAAACAGCGGATCGGATGCCGTGGCAATTACCTTGATTCCCGGCGCCTTGCCGAGGATCTCGCTCATCACCTGGCGGACCACGGCAGAATCGTCGACCACCAGAACCCGGATCGGATCGGCCATGGTCAGCGTATGCCTTGCTGATTGAGGTGCTTTCCCAGTTCGACGTCAAGCACCAGGATATGCGACAGCCACCAGTTTGAAAGAAACGCCATCAACTGCACCGATGCATGCCGATCGCCTTTTTCAAAATCCTCGCGGAACCTGGCCATGCGCTCGCAGTAGGCCTCGTGTTCGCCACGGTGGGCAGCAATGTGCTCTGGCGGAGTGTCATGTTCGCGAGCCAATCGCTCTTCGTAGCTGAAGTGGGTGTCGGCATAGCGGTTGAAGCCTTGAAGCAAATGCCAGACGCTAGCCGGTTCGATGTCTTTGCCGATCGTCTGGTACAGCTCGTTGAGCATGCCAATCAGTTGCTTGTGCTGCTCGTCGATGCGCACTACGCCGATACAGTAACTGTCCTTCCATTCTATCAGCATTTATCCATTCCTCATATTGTTGTTTGCTACGCCATCAACCGCCACTTCAGCGACGTGTTTCATCCAGACATTGCCTGAAGCGACATCAAAAATCACATTGCGGTGTCCGTCGCCGGCCAGATGCTCGGCCCGGATGTGGAAGCCGTGCTCGCGCAGGAGACGGCGACCTGCTTCGATGTTGCGTGTGCCGACATCCATCGACTTTGGCATTTCGACACGACGCTGCCGCTGAAACATGCGACCGCCACCGAATATCTTGACTTCATAGTCTTCCGGCTTTGTCCGATTGTTCAGCAATTCGCGCATGAACAGCGCGATCGCATCATCCGCGTAGCGGCCGTCGAGGCGGCGCGGAGAGTTTGCACGTCGTTCTGGCAGCATGTAGTGGCACATCCCACCCTGTTTCAGACGGGGATGCCACATCGTGATCGAAATGCACGAGCCAAGGATGGTGCGGATGCGCGTGTGTTCGTCGCCGAAATAAAAATCACCCGGCTGCAGGAAAATTTCGATCGCTTCCGGGCTCGCAAGATACATGATCAGAGCCTGCGATAAATCGTCGGTCGTTCCTGGCGTATTTCCGATGACACGCCATTCAGACTTTCCGAGTGTCCGATGAATAGCCAGCCCTGCGGTTTCAGCTGGCGTACGATGCGGCTGACGATTTGTCGCTTGGTCGGCAGATCGAAATAGATCAGCACATTGCGCAGGAATATGATGTCGAATTCACCGGCGGCGGCCAGTGATTCGTTGAGATTGATCGGCGCAAAGCGCACCCGCTGGCGCAGTGCCGGGTCGATCCGCAAGGTGCCGCTACGACCGTTGATGCCGCGCAGGCAGAAACGCTTCCGGTAATCGTCGGAAATGCCCTCGGTGCGCTCCATGCCGTAGATGCCGGTGCGCGCTTTGGCAAGCACCTCATGGCTGATATCGGAGGCAAACACCTGCCACGGTGCTTTCTCCCCGAGTTTGTCCATCAGTACCATGGCTAGGCTGTAAGCTTCCTCGCCGCTTGAACTGGCCGCGCTCCACAGGCGCAATTCGCGGCCTGCGGCGGCCTGCGGCAGCACGTGCGCGGCCAGATATTCGAAATGCTTTGGCTCACGGAAAAAATAGGTTTCGTGCGTGGTCAGCAGATCAACCATGCGGTGAAATTCATCAGGCGCATTGCCACTTGATACCAGCCGGTAATACTCGCCAAAGTTGCGCAGGCGGTGTTCGCGCAAACGCTTGGCCAAGCGGCCGCTGACCAGATGTTTCTTGCTTGGCGCCATCTCCACCCCGGCCGTCTGCCGCATGAGGTCGCGAAACTGGCCGAACTCGGCATCGCTGATCGAGAATTCATTCATTGGTGTCATCCAGCGGATTTCTGTCGGCCGGCAAAACGCCCGTCGAGCAAGGCCGCCGTCATCTGCTCGACGGATAGTGGCCGGCTGAACAGGTAGCCCTGGCCAATCTGACACACGCGCGTGCTTAAAAAATTCAGATGCTCGAAGGTTTCCACACCTTCAGCGACGACCTCAAGCCCCAGCTTGCCGGCCAGATCGATGATGGTGTCGACGATGGCCACATCCGACGCCTGATCAGGGCAGCCGTCGACGAAACAGCGGTCGATTTTCAGTCGGTTGACTGGTAAGTCCTTCAGATACGACAGCGATGAATAACCCGTGCCGAAATCATCGATCGCCACCGCCACACCCAGCCCACGCACCTGCGTCAGAACCGATTTGGCCATTGCCGGATCGTGCATTAGCGCCCCTTCGGTAATTTCCAGTTCCAGGCAGGTGGCGGGGAAGCCGGTTTCGTGCAGTACCCTGGCGATCAACAGCGGCCAATCGAGCCGGCGGAACTGCCGCGGGGAGAAGTTGACGGCGATGCGGAAACCCTCAAAACCCGCGTCGTGCCAGCGTTTTGCCTGTGTGCAAGCGGTGCGCAAGGCCCATTCGCCGAGCGCGATGATCTGCCCGGTGTTCTCGGCCAGCGGAATGAAGCGGTCTGGTGCGATCAGGCCGAGTGTCGGGTGTTGCCAGCGCATCAGCGCTTCGGCGCCAATGATATTGCCCTTGAGCAGTTCGATCTGCGGTTGATAGTGGAGAAAAATCTCGCCACGCTCGAGCGCGCTGTTCAGGCCTTCTTCCAGTTGCAGACATTCGTTGACCCTGGCGCTCATCTCCGGCGAGAAAAACTGGCAGTTGTTGGCGCCATTCTGTTTGGCGTGGGAAAGGGCCAGATCGGCCTCGCGCAGCAGGCCATCACTGTCGAGCGCCGCCGCC
>JBIKLY010000163.1:0-3700 GCA_044359525.1 Rhodocyclaceae bacterium
GCACCAGCACCGGCTGCGCGATTTCATTGAGCAGCGTACTGGCTAGATCGCCCGCCGCCGCGAGTGATGGCAGGATCCGGCAGAGGACGCCATATTCGTCGGCGGCGCGCCGTGCCACCAGATTTCCCGAGGTGCAGTGCACGATGCGTTCGGCCAGCGCCTGCAACACATAGTCGCCTACCGCCTGGCTGGCGCCCTCGTTGATCTGCCGGAAACGATCGAGGTTGATCAGCAGCACGGCCAGCGTTCCCTTCGGCTTATGGTTTTTCATCGCGTCGTGCAGACAGGTCTGGAAGCGCGCCCAGTTCGGCAAGCCGGTCAGCGCATCGCTTTCGGCAAGCTGATGGATCAGCGCCTGGTCGCGTTTGTGGTTGGCGATGTCGCTGAATACGGCGACATAATGCGTGACGTCTCCCTCTTCATTGCGAATGCAGCTGATCGAGAGCAGTTCCGGGTACTCCTCGCCGTTCTTGCGCCGGTTCCATATTTCGCCCGACCAGAAGCCGATGCTGTTGATGCTGTTCCACATTTCAGCGTAAAACTCTGCGCCGTGCCGGCCCGAGGCCAGAATGCGCGGGTTTTGTCCGATCACCTCGCTCTCGGCATAACCGGTAATCTGGGTGAAGGCGCGATTGACGCGCAGGATGCAGCGCTCGGCGTCGGTCACCGTCACCGCCTCGCTGGTATTGGCCAGAATGCGTTCGACGAAATCGACCTGCGCTTGTGCCTGTCGGGTTTCAGAGAGATCGGTCAGTACGCCGCGCAGCACCACGCCCTGCCCGATGTGCAGTTCTGCGGTACAGTCGTTGCGCACCCAGCGGCTGGCGCAGCCTGGTGGCTTCAGGCGGTACTCCAGACTGGCCGGCTCGCAGCTTTCGACGCAATGCACGAACGCTTGCAGCACCCGCTCGCGGTCGACTACATGCAGCCAGTCGAGCATGGCGCCCTCGGCCAGCCAGGTGTCAGTCGGGGTGCCGCTCAGTGCTGCCGCCTGACGCGAGACAAAAGTGTAACGCCAGGTTTTCGGGTTGGCTTCCCAGACCACGCCGTTCAGGCCTTGCACCAGCGCACGGTAACGCTGCGCACCATGGTGGAAGCGGGTACCCAGCCAACCGAGGAGCACACCGCCAAACGCCAGGAACAACAAGGCCCCGGCCAGCCAAATGTTGCGCCAGGTCTGGCGCCGGCTGTCGGCAACGCGTGCGGCAATCTGATCGACGAATTCGTCGGCAACCTTCTGTAACGCGTCCTGCCGGTTGCTCACCAGCGCATACCATTGCTCGGGCGCCAGTGTCGGATTCTCTTTGCGCAACACCGCTGTACGGACTTGCTCGACCTGATCTGGTTCAGCATCTTCGACGATGCGATTAAGCGCCTGTGCCGCTGCTTCCGGCATGGCCAGCATGGCCTGTTGCAGCAGTGAACGTTGGGCGCCAAAACTTCGTTGCAGCGTGTCGATTGTTGCTTCGTCCAGTTCGTTGTGCAGCAGCGCTGCGAGGATCAGGGCACGCTCCCGGCCGCCTTTCTCCTTGCTTTCGATCAGCGCCCACAAGGCCGCAAGTGCGTATTGGTCATCGGACGGCTGCAGTTGGCGCAGCAGGTCATCGCCGACCCGTAACCATGCCGATACCGCCTGATTCCACGGTAGCATCAGTTCTTCGAGTGGCGCGCTCCGGCTATTGCGGTCAATCACGTGGCGCTGTGCTTGCGCTTTTTTTGCAGCACTTCCAGCAGTAACGAGCAGTGAGTGTAGTGCAGGATCAGCATCGTCAATCCTAACCTGCAGCCGGATAATCGCACGATCGACCTCGCGGCGCTGGGTGGGCAGCGCGTGCACTGCGAAATCGGCGCCGAGTGCCGCACCGACGCTCAAACCGCGCTCGACCTGAAACTCGTGTACGGCCTGTCCGGCCAGTTGCATGACGAGCAGCGCCTGCTCGATACGCTTTACCCGCTCAAAATCATTTACCGCATCTCGACCGGCCAGGCTGGCCAGCATCAGCGCCAGGGTCGAGCCAAGTCCGATGGCCACTTGCCACCAGTGCCAGTTTCTCTGTTTGAACAGTGGCATCAGCGATCAGTACGCGTCAATGCGCCAGTGCACCCTCGGTCGCCAGCGCCGTGAGGTCGGAAATCTCATTGACCGAAAACACGCGGGCGACATCGAGGATGATCACGAAGCGCCCATTCACGCGCCCCATACCGGCGATGAAATCGGTACGGATGCGTGCGCCAAAGGACGGCGTCGGTTCGATGTCCGCCGCCGGGATTTCCAGTACTTCGTTGACCGCATCAACCATCACGCCGAGCGTCTGCGTCACGCCGTCGTCGACGATCTCGACGATGACGATGCAGGTACGCCGCGCCACCGTCGAGCTGTCGCGCCCGAAACGCGCCGAGAGATCAATCACCGGGACCACCGCGCCGCGCAGGTTGATGACGCCACGCACGGTCGGCGGCATCATCGGCACTTCGGTGAGTTGGCCGAATTCGATGATCTCGCGGATCTGCAGGATGTCGATGGCAAACACCTCGCCATTCAGGGTGAAGGCCAGATACTGCCGCCCACCGGCCCCTTCGCCGCGCACGCCGTTGCTCGTGGCGACGGCCATATTCGTTTGCACCATGACGCCTCCTTCAGAAACGGACGTATTCAGGATCGTCGCCCGCCGGTACCAGTTGTGCGATCTCCCGCCGTATAGCGGCGGCACCGCCTTTTGCCTTGGCCTTGGCCGGCATCGAACTGCGCGCCTTGCTGTTCGCTGCTGCTGGCGCCGTAGCGTGTGGTGCGCCACCGTCGATCTGGAACATGCCGACCAAGCGCTGCAACTCTTCGGCCTGGCCGCTCATTTCTTCAGCGGTGGCCGACAGCTCTTCCGACGCCGAAGCGTTCTGCTGCGTCGTCTGGCTGATCTGGCTCATCGCCGTGTTGATCTGCCCGGCCCCGGCTGACTGCTCTTCGGAGGAGGCCGTAATTTCCTGCACCAGCTCGGCCGTCTTGCGGATTGAAGGCACCATGTCGTCGAGCAGCGAGCCAGCTTTTTCGGCCGTCCTGACACTGGTTTTGGCCAATTCACCAATCTCCTGCGCCGCCACCTGGCTGCGTTCTGCCAGTTTACGCACTTCGGCAGCCACCACGGCAAACCCCTTGCCGTGCTCGCCGGCACGCGCCGCCTCGATGGCCGCGTTGAGCGCCAGCAGATTGGTCTGGTAGGCGATGTCGTCGACGATGCCGATCTTGTCGGCAATCGACTTCATCGCTTCGACCGTCGCGCGTACCGCCTGCCCGCCGTCGGCAGCGTCGCTCGCCGACTTGTTGGCGATACCGTCGGTGACCTTGGCATTCTCGGTGTTCTGGTTGATCGACGCCGACATCTGCTCGATCGACGCCGAGGTTTCTTCCAGACTCGCCGCCTGCTCGGACGAAGCCTGCGCCAGTGACTGCGAGGTGGCGCTGACTTCTTCTGAAGCCGCCGACAGGGCATCGGCAGCGGTGCGTACTTCGCCGATTGTCTGCGACAGGCGTTCGACCATGTTTTTCAGTGCCGCCAGCAGGCTGCTGCTGTCGCCGTTTCGGATCGCGACGTGCACGGTCAGGTTGCCGTCGGCCACCTGCCGTGCAATATCCGCTGCGTAGTCGGGCTCGCCGCCAAGCTGTTTGAGCAGGCCACGCGTGATCAAGAAGGCGATCAGGATACCG
>JBIKLY010000041.1:0-28835 GCA_044359525.1 Rhodocyclaceae bacterium
GTGCCGGTCGTCCCCATGCTGCTGACGAAGTGCGTAACGCACCCTTCGGTGTCACGCCACAGCTCGGGGCCTGTGCCTTCGTAGTGCGCCAGCGGGTTGTCCGGGTTGGCGAACTGGTCGAGGATGGTGCCGCGCCCTTCGCTGCGCAGCTTTTCGGCGACGTCGCGCGCCAGCTCCATGCCACCCTCCCGGGGCGTCAGCACCAGCTCGGCGCCGAAAGCCCGCATCGTCTGCCGACGTTCAATGCTCTGATTTTCCGGCATGACGAGAATCATGCGATAGCCGCGCATCGCGGCGGCCATCGCCAGCGCGATACCGGTATTGCCGGAAGTTGACTCGATCAGCGTATCGCCGGGTTTAATGTCGCCGCGCTGCTCGGCACGCGCGATCATCGACAGCGCCGGTCTATCCTTGACCGAACCGGCCGGGTTGTTGCCTTCAAGCTTGGCCAGAACGACGTTGCCGCGTGCTTCGATGGCGCTGCCGGGCAGTCGCTTAAGACGTACCAGCGGCGTGCCGCCGACGAAGTCCTCAAGGGTCCTATACGCGGGCATTGAGCCACTCCACGTACTGCGCAACGCCCTCTTCCACCGTGGCGAACTCGTCGGTGTAGCCAGCCTTGCGCAGCTTGGTCAGATCGGCTTGCGTGAAGCTCTGATATTTACCCTTTAGTGCCTCGGGAAAAGGAATGTATTCAATCAAGCCTTGCGACAGGAGTTCGGCAAGCGGCAATGCTTCCTTGCCGGCGAGCGCACGAGCGCCATTGACGCTGGCCACGGCCACATCATTGAAGCTTTGTGCACGACCGGTACCGAGATTGAAAATACCCGACTGATCCGGGTGATCGAGAAAGTGGAGATTAACCTTGGCGACATCGCCAACATAAACAAAATCCCGCCGCTGCTCGCCGTTGGTGTAGCCATCACAACCTTCAAACAGTTTGACCTTGCCGTCGGCGCGGAACTGGTTGTAGTGGTGAAAGGCAACCGACGCCATGCGTCCCTTGTGCGATTCGCGCGGGCCGTAAACGTTGAAGTAGCGAAAGCCGACAACCTGCGAGTTGAACGAGCCGATTTCAGCCAGACGCTGGCGAACGATCTGGTCAAACAGAAATTTCGAGTAGCCGTAAACGTTGAGCGGCGCCTCGTACTGCCGCTCTTCCTTGAACACGCTGCCGCCACCATAGGTCGCCGCACTCGACGCATAAAGCAGCTGCACCTCCTGATCGAGACACCAGTCGAGAAGACTCCGCGAATAGCGGTAGTTATTCTCCATCATGTAGCGGCCATCAGCCTCCATCGTGTCGGAGCACGCGCCCTGATGCAGGATGGCTTCGACGTCGCCATCGAAATCACCGGACATCAGACGCTCGAGGAATTCGTTCTTGTCGATGTAATCAACAATCTCACAATCAACCAGATTTCTGAACTTGTCGGCCTTGCTCAGATTGTCGACGGCGATAATCTTGCGCACACCGCGCTCGTTGAGCGCCTTGACAAGATTGGCGCCGATAAAGCCCGCTGCGCCGGTAACGATCGTGTACATGGTTTTACCTCGATTCAATTCATTGCAATGCCGCGTCAAGCTCGTCGCGCGTAACGACCGCCGTGCCCAGCTTACCAACGACGACACCGGCGGCAACATTGGCAACGTGGATTGCTTCGGCCCAACCGCTTCCGTGAGCAAGCATCACTGCGAGCGTGGCAATCACCGTATCGCCGGCACCGGAAACATCGAACACTTCACGCGCCACAGCCTTCTCATGCACCATCCCGCCCGCGTGGAATAGGGACATACCCTCCTCGCTACGCGTCACCAGCAAAGCCTCCAGACCGAGTTCGCTGCGCAGGGCCTCGGCTTTTTTCTGCAGCTCGGTATCGTCCTTCCAGCGTCCGACCACTTCGCGCAATTCGGCGCGGTTCGGCGTGATGATCGTCGCCCCGGCATACTTCGAATAATCGTCGCCCTTCGGATCAACCAGAATCTTCTTGCCGGCATCGCGCGCCATGCGGATCATCTCGCCGATATGCGCCAGCCCGCCCTTACCATAGTCGGAAAGAACCACGACATCACAACCCGGCAAGCGCGACTCGAATTCGGCGAGCTTGGCACGCAACACCTCATGCGATGGCGCCGTTTCAAAATCGATACGCAACAGTTGTTGCTGGCGCCCGATAACGCGCAATTTGACCGTCGTGCTGATCGCCGGATCAACATGCAGGCCGGCATGGATACCGACATCGTCGACCAGGCGGGCAAGCGTCGTTCCTGGCTCGTCGTCACCGACGACGGAGAGCAGCCCGACCTGCGCACCCAAAGCTGCAACGTTGCGTGCCACGTTGGCAGCGCCACCGGGACGGTCCTCGGTCCGTTCAACCTTGACCACCGGCACCGGCGCCTCGGGAGAAATACGGGAGACATCGCCGAACCAGTAGCGATCCAGCATCACGTCGCCGACGACCAGCAGGCGCGCCGAAGAAAGATCTGTCAAACGCATTACTTGCACCCAATCACAGCGGCGTCGACAGAACAACAGCCGCTGAACATATCTACATAGACGGAAGCCAGGACGCCAATTTTCAAAACTTGCTCCTAAAGCGTCAAATCGAATTCTTCAGTGCGCTTCGGCGAATAGGTTTCCCAACCGCCGCAGGCCGGGCAACGCCAATAAAACTGGCGCGCCTTGAAGCCGCAATTATCGCACCGATAACGGGCGAGGCGGCGCGTGTAGCCCTGTACGATCCCTTTGGCAAGATCGAGGTCAGGACGGTTTTCCGGTGAAGCGACGAGAAGGCGCGCTTCGAGCAGTTTATCGAAACCAAGCAGCGTCGGATTACGCTTGAGCTCATCGCGCACCAGGCGATAAGCGGCATCCGCACCATCGGCTTCGAGCACCAACTGGAACACCACATCAAGCAGATCGAGCGATGGATAGTGCTCGAGATAACCACGCAACAGCTGCAAACCTTCTTCGCGCCGGTCCAGCTTGCGGTAGGCATCAAGCAGGCGTTGCGCAACCAGCGCCAGATAGGTGGGGTCCTGCTGCTCAATACGCTGCCAGCATTCAATCGCCGCCGCAATCTTGTCCTGCTGAACTTCAATATCACCTTGCAGCAGGCTGGCACGCACACATTTTCGATTACGCTCGACCGCAGTCTTCAAATGCTCGCTGGCCACAGCAGGGCGGGAGCGAATCATCTCCGCCGCCGCCAGTTCGCAGTAGTACTCGGCAATTTCCTTCTGCGTCGCGACGTCAGGCAATTCAGCGGCGATGGCGATCGCCTTCTCCCAGTCTTTTTCCAGTTGGTATATTTCGAGCAAATTACGCTTGGCATCTTCGGACAACGCAGAGCTGCGCAACTTGTCGAAAATCTCTTCGGCACGATCGAGCAACCCGGCCTTGAGATAGTCCTGCCCCAGCTCGGCCATCGCCTGCAGTTTCATTTCCTGTGGCAGGTCTTCACGCTCAACGAGGTTCTGATGCATACGGATGGCGCGTTCAGTTTCCCCACGGCGCCGGAACAATCCACCCAGCGCAAAGTGAAGCTCGATCGTTTGCGGATCAACCTTGACGGCATCAACGAAGGATTCGATGGCACGATCCGGCTGCTCGTTAAGCAGAAAGTTGAGTCCCTGAAAATAGGAACGCGGCAAGGAACGCGACTCCTTGACCAGATGGCGAATATCGATACGCGCCGCCGCCCAGCCCAGGCCGAAAAACAGGGGGAAAAAAAGCAATTGCCAGTATTCAAATTCAATCATTGCGTCGACGGATTTCGCGTTGGGGAAGATGCCGCTTGATTGATGGAAATTGCCGCCTGTGCCTGCTTCAGTTCACGGCGCAGCTTTGTTGCCTCACGCCGCAGGCCGAAAATGCTGCCGAGCAAAGACAAGGCACCAAGCAGCGCACCACCGGCAAAGAAAGCCAGCACGACAATCACGAGTGGCGCCTGCCAGGCCGCATCAAAAAAGAACCGGACACTCACCGGGTCCGTGTTTTTGATCGCAAAAGCGAACAGGAACAGAAAAATGAAGATTCTGGAAGCCCACAACAAGGCACGCATCGTTCACCTTCCGGCAAGAAAAAGGGCAGCAACTCTCGTTGCCGCCCGAAGTATTTCACAGTACCACAGCAATACCAATCAGATCGATTGCAGCGCGCTATCGACACGCTCGCGCAATTCCTTACCCGCCTTGAAGTGCGGCACCCACTTTTGCGGGACGCTGACTTTATCTCCCGACTTGGGGTTTCTGCCGACGCGCGGTGGTCGATAGTTCAGCGCAAAACTGCCGAACCCGCGAATCTCGATACGATCTCCTTTGGCTAGCGCCTCAGACATCGCGTCGAGAATCATCTTGACCGCAAAATCGGCATCCTTTGCGACCAGCTGGGGAAACCGCTCCGCCAGCCGGGCAATCAGCTCAGACTTGGTCATGCTTTAGCCTTATTGCGGGTTGTTCAGCTTGGCTTTCAGCAGGGCACCCAGATTGGTGGTGCCCGAGCTGGCGTTGCTGTCTGCAGAAAACTTCTGCATCGCTTCATGTTGCTCGGCTTGATCCTTGGCCTTGATCGACAGATTGATCGAGCGCGTCTTGCGGTCGACGTTGATGATCATTGCTTCGATCGAATCGCCTTCCTTGTAGAGCTTGGTCAGATCTTCGACGCGGTCACGCGAAGCCTCGGAAGCACGCAGGTAGCCGTCCATGTCGCCGTCCAGCGTCACCACTGCACCACGGGCATCGACCGACTTGATCGTACCGCGCACGATGGCGTTCTTCTCGTGGGTAGCGATGTAGCTGGTGTAAGGGTCGCCTTCGAGCTGCTTGACGCCGAGCGAGATACGCTCCTTGTCGGTATCGATGGCCAAAACGACGGCTTCGACTTCGTCGCCCTTCTTGAAGTTGCGGATCGCTTCTTCGCCAGGAACGGACCACGACAGGTCGGACAGGTGCACCAGACCATCGATGCCGCCCGGCAGGCCGATGAAGACGCCGAAGTCGGTGATCGACTTGATGGCGCCACGAACCTTGTCGCCCTTCTTGTGGTTCATCGAGAAGTCGTCCCACGGATTGGCAGCGCACTGCTTCATGCCGAGGGAGATACGGCGGCGGTCTTCGTCGATCTCGAGGATCATGACTTCGACTTCGTCGCCCAGCTGGACAACCTTGGACGGATGAACGTTCTTGTTCGTCCAGTCCATTTCGGAAACGTGCACCAGGCCTTCGATACCCTGCTCGATTTCGACGAATGCGCCGTAGTCGGTGAGGTTGGTGACCTTGCCGAACAGGCGGGTGCTCTGCGGGTAACGACGCGAGATGCCGACCCACGGATCTTCGCCAAGCTGCTTGAGACCGAGCGAGACGCGGTTCTTTTCCTGGTCGAACTTGAGGATCTTGGCTTGCACTTCGTCGCCGACGGCCAGCACTTCGGACGGGTGACGAACACGGCGCCAGGCCAGATCGGTAATGTGCAGCAAGCCATCGATACCGCCGAGGTCGACGAATGCGCCGTAGTCGGTGATGTTCTTGACGATTCCCTTGACGATGCTGCCTTCCTTGAGGTTGGACAGCAGTGCATCGCGCTCTTCACCAACACTGGCTTCAAGCACGGCACGACGGGAAACGACAACGTTGTTGCGCTTGCGGTCGAGCTTGATGACCTTGAATTCGTAGGTCTTGCCTTCGTACGGCGTGGTGTCCTTGACCGGACGCATGTCAACCAGCGAGCCCGGCAGGAAGGCGCGGACGCTGTTGGCCATAACGGTCAGACCACCCTTGACCTTGCCGGTGATGGTGCCGGTAACGAGGGTGCCTTCGTTCAAGGCCTGCTCGAGGTAGTTCCATGCAGCGACGCGCTTGGCGCGATCGCGCGAGAGGCGGGTTTCACCGAAACCGTTCTCGATTTGCTCAATGGCGACCTGGACGAAGTCGCCGACAGCGGCTTCGAGTTCGCCCTGGTCGTTCAGGAATTCTTCACGGTCGATGTAGCTTTCGGACTTCAGCCCGGCATTTACAACGACGAAATTCTGGTCGATACGCACGACTTCTGCGGTGATAACTTCGCCCTGGCGCATTTCCTGGCGCGAGAGGCTTTCTTCGAAAAGATCGGCAAAACTTTCTTGACTGACTGGATTGGCTGACATGTGATGAGTACCTGACCGCATAGCTGCGGGAAAAGTTAAAAATGATTACCAACTCTAGCCGCTCCGCGCTGTGTGAATCAAAGCGGAAAGCCAAGACACTCACCGGAGCGCCCTGAACAGCTATGTTGCAGGGCAAGCGGAACGACACGTCGAGCGGGTAACACCTGCGGCGAACGGCACCTGCCGTTCCACCGTTACTACACGTGCTTTTACACGTGCTTCTACACCTTACTGCAACTACATTCTGGAAGACTGCTGCCCCGACACACTCACCCAACCCATCACCTGCGCTACCGCTTTTTCGATGGAGAGGCTTGTCGTATCAAGCAATTCGGCATCCGGACTCTGCTGCAGGGGCGCTACGCTACGTTGGCTATCGCGTTCGTCGCGTTCACGCAGATCCTGCAAAAGAGGCAGGAGTTTAGCAGCGATTCCTTTTTCGATCAACTGCTTATAGCGTCTTTCGGCACGTATCTCAACGCTCGCCGTGAGAAAAACCTTGGTTGTCGCATCCGGGAACACAACGGTCGCCATATCGCGCCCGTCGGCCACCAGGCCAGGTGCCCGGCGGAATACGCGCTGCCGGAAGAGTAGCGCTGCACGAACCGCCGGCAGCGCGGCGACCTGCGACGACCCAGAGGACATCTCCTCACTGCGAATGGCTTCACCGACTTCCTCGCCAGCAAGCAGAATCGAATTCTCGCCAAACACCACGTCAAGGCCGGCAGCGATCGCCGCAACCTTCGCCTCATCATCCCAGGCAATACCGGCGCGTCGTGCGGCCAATGCCGTTAAACGATAAAGCGCGCCTGAATCGAGATAATGCCAACCCAGCGCAGCGGCGACACGCGCCGCAACTGTCCCCTTGCCGGACGCGGAAGGGCCGTCGATGGCAATGACCGGCACCGGGCGCGTAACGCTGGCCAGACGCTCGAAATAATCGGGAAAGGTCTTGGCCACCGTTTTTGGTTCATTGATGCGCAGCGGCGTCGCAAAGCTTGCGAGTGAAAAACACATGGCGATGCGATGATCATCGTAGGTATCGATGGCTGCCGGACGCAGATCACCCGGCTGCGCAGGCGGCAAGACACGAATGAAATCCACGCCTTCATCAACACTCACGCCAAGCTTGCGCAACTCGGTAGCCATCGCAACGATGCGATCCGTTTCCTTGACCCGCCAGCTGGCGATGTTGGTCAGTGTCGTCGGGCCTTTGGCAAACAAGGCGGCGACGGCCAGCGTCATCGCCGCATCGGGAATGTGATTGCAGTCGAGTTCGATGCCACGCAAGCCCCCGTCGACAGGCGCAGATGCCGCTATCCAGTTCGGTCCCATTTCGATGCGCGCACCCATCAATTGCAGCGCATCGGCAAAGTGCACGTCGCCCTGTATCGAATCTCTGCCGACGCCTTCAACGCGCAGCGGGCCGCCACCAATGGCGCCCAACGCCAGGAAATACGAAGCCGAAGACGCGTCACCCTCAACATAAACGACACCCGGCGAACGGTAGGAAGAACCCGCCGGCACGGTAAAGCGTTGCCAGCCATCACGCACCACCTGCACGCCAAAACGTGCCATCGTTGCCAGCGTGATTTCGATGTAGGGCTTGGAGATCAACTCGCCGACCACTTCGACGGTCGTCTCGACGCCGGTCAGCGGCAACGCCATCAAAAGCCCGGTGAGAAACTGGCTCGACACATTGCCACGCACCTTGACCACGCCGCCGGAGCGAATCACCGCCGGCCTGATTTGCAGCGGCGGGAAACCTTCATTGCCGAGGCAGCTAATATCGGCGCCCAGTTCGCGCAGCGCATCGACAAGATCGCCGATCGGCCGCTCGTGCATGCGCGGCACGCCGGTCAGCTTGTAGCGCCCACCGGCCAACGCCAGCGTTGCCGTCAGCGAGCGAAAGGCGGTACCCGCGTTACCCAGAAAGAGATCCGCATCCTTGACCGGAAACACGCCGCCAACACCGCGCACCCGAACAGCATTTTCGCCGAGCGCCTCGACACCTACACCCAGCAGCTTGAGCGCATCGAGCATGCGCGCCGTGTCGTCGGATTCGAGCAGGTCGCGGACTTCGGTTTCGCCGTCGGCCAGCGCAGCCAGCAACAAAACACGGTTGGAGATGCTTTTCGAGCCGGGCAGTCGAACCGTGCCCTGTGCCGAGAGCAGCGGCGGCAGATCAAGAAATTCCATAGTCACCTTGCAGGATTACGGTTTGTCGGCGGCCCAGGCGCGACGCGCCGAGCGCGCGACGTCAAAGGTCGCTTCGAGCTGGGCGCCATCACCACGCTGCAGTGCATCGCGCAGTTCATCGAGCTGAGCGCGGTAACGATCAAGCTCGACCAGCAAGGCCGTACGATTAGCCAGACAGACGTCGCGCCACATCTCGGGATGGCTTGCGGCAATGCGCGTGAAATCGCGAAAACCACTGGCGGCAAAACTGAAGAACAAATCGCTGTTATCACGCACCGCCAGATCATGCACCAGCGCAAACGACAGGAGATGCGGCAAGTGGCTGACCGCTGCAAAAACACGATCATGCTCAGCGGGCGCCAACTCGTGGATCAAGGCACCGCACCATTCCCAGGCTGAACGCACACGTGCCACGTTGAGCACCGTGTTTTCCGGCAAGGGCGTCAGAACAACCTTTTTCCCGACATACAGATCAGCACGCGCCGCTGCTGCGCCGCTGTTTTCGGCGCCGGCAATCGGATGTGCCGGAACAAATTGGCTAAGTTTTTCAGCGAATGCGGCACGTGCCGCAATAACGACATCTGCCTTGGTGCTGCCACCGTCGGTCACCACCGTCTGCGGCCCCAAATAAGGCGCAATGCGCGCCATGATTTCAGGCATCTGGCCGACCGGTGTGGCGATCAGCACCAGATCGGCATCGGCAACCTCCTGCCCCGGACTGGCGCCGACACGATCGATGATGCCCAGATCAAGCGCCTGCGTCAGCGACGACAGACTGCGACCGAAACCGACAACTTCTTCAACCTGCCCGGCCGCCTTGAGCGCCAGCGCAAAAGAACCGCCAATCAGGCCGACGCCAAAAATGACGACCTTGCCGAATTCGGGGTCGCCCTGCATTAAAGAGAGGTCTCCAGCGCTTCGAGGAACCGCTTGTTTTCCGCTTCGGTGCCGATCGTTACGCGCAGCCATTCGGGCATGCCGTAACCGCCAATCGGACGGACGATGACACCCTGCTTGAGCAGCTTCTGATTCACGCTTGCCGCACCACCGGCCTTGAAGGTGATGAAATTGCCGTGCGAGGGAATGTGCGTCAAACCGAGCCGCTTGAGACCGGCCACAATCTGCTCCATGCCTGCGCGATTCAGCGCATAGCTGCGTGCCACGAACTCGTGGTCTTCAAGCGCCGCAGTCGCTGCAGCCAGTGCCAGGTTGTTGCAGTTGAACGGCTGACGGACACGATTCATCAGATCGGCGATCTCTGCTGAAGTCAGCGCATAACCGATGCGCAGGCCAGCAAGGCCGTAGATCTTCGAAAAAGTACGGGTGATCACCAGATTCGGAAATTCGGCCAGCCACGCCGTCGTTTCGACACGCTCGGCAGGCGGCAGATATTCGTTGTAGGCCTCGTCGAGCACCACCACAACATCCGGCGACACCGCTTGCAGGAAAGTCTTGATCTGCGGATAGGGCAGGAAAGTACCGGTCGGATTGTTCGGATTGGCGATCCAGATCAGTCGCGTGTCGGGGCGAATCGCCGCCAGCATGGCGTCCAGATCATGGCCATAATCTTTCGCCGGCACGGCGATCAGTTCAGCACCGGCAGACAGGGAAGCGAGCGGATAAACGGCAAAGGCGTGCTGCGCGAAAATCGCCGAGCGACCGGGTGCGAGGAAGACGCGGGCGATCAGGTCGAGCACGTCGTTCGAACCATTACCGAGGACAACACGCTCCATACCCAGACCGGTATGCTCGGCCAGCGCCTGCTTCAAAGCAAAATCATCGGGGTAGCGTTCGAGCGTGGCGACCGCCTTCTCGACCGCCGCCCGCGCTTTCGGACTCATGCCCAGCGGATTTTCGTTGGACGCCAGCTTGACGATGCTGTCAACCGGGATGCCCATTTCGCGGGCCAACTGGGTGATCGGCTTACCCGGCTGATAGGGGGAAATAGCGCGAACGTAAGGTAGCGACTGATCGCAGAGTGCCATGTGCAGTCCTCGAAAATTCAATAAAGTCAGTAAACGGCTACCGGGTAGGAACCAAGCACTTTCAGGTAGGCAGCGCGACGGGCCAACTCCTCAAGCGCGGTGCGCACCGCGACATCATCACGATGACCTTCGATGTCGACAAAGAAGACGTACTCCCAAAGCGTGTGGCGTGCCGGACGCGATTCAAGCCGCGTCATGGAAACGCCCGCATCCGAGAACGGCGCGAGCAGTGTGCTCAGCGCGCCCGTCTTGTTGTGCGCCGACATGATCAGCGATGTCTTGTCGCGCCCAGAAGCCCCCGCCTCCTGGCGGCCAAGCACCACGAAGCGCGTTGTATTGTTTGGCTCATCTTCAATACTCGCCGCCAGTTTCGGCAACTGATAGCGCTCGGCTGCAGCTTCTCCGGCAATCGCCGCAGCACCCGGCTCGGCAGCAGCCAGCTGTGCCGCCTGCGCATTGCTGCCCACCGAAATACGTTGCGCGTCGGGCAACGAGCGGTTCAACCACTCGTGACATTGGGCCAGCGACTGGGCATGCGAATAGACTTTTTTGACGTCGGTAAGCGACACCTCATTCGACAGCAGATGCTGATGAATGCGCAGCACCACTTCGCCACAGATCTTGAGCGGCGTCGTCAGCAGCAGATCAAGCGTGCGGCCGATGGCACCTTCGGTCGAATTTTCGATCGGCGCGACCGCATAGTCGGCATGACAGGCCTCGACTTCACGGAAAACATCATCAATCGACGTTTGCGGCATGAGACGCGCAGCATGGCCAAAATGCTTGGTTGCGGCACTCTCCGAGAAGGTACCGAGCGGGCCAAGGAAGGCAATGCCGAGCGGCTGTTCAAGCGACAGACAGGCCGACATCACTTCGCGGAAGAACCACGTGACGCTGTCGTTCGACAAGGGTCCCGGATTGATATCCTGAATGCGGTGCAGCACCTGCGCTTCACGTTCCGGGCGGTAGATGAAGCCCGCTTCACCGTGCCGCGCCTTGATCTCACCGACCTGTTGCGCACAGCGGGCGCGGCGGTTGAGCAGATCGAGCAACTGCGCATCAAGGCTGTCAATCTCGTCGCGAACGACCGAGAGTTCTTTTTTCAGATCATCGCTCATGCTGTGGCCCCTGTGTGACGTCGGGCAAAACCGTTCATGAAATCGACCAGCACACGCACACCTTCGAGCGGCATCGCGTTGTAGATCGAGGCGCGCATGCCGCCAAAGGACTTATGCCCCTTCAGCGACGCGAGTCCGGCGGCTTTCGATTCGGCGAGGAAAGTGGCATCGAGCGCGCTATCGGCCAGCGTAAACGGCACGTTCATGCGCGAGCGGCAGCCTTTTGCCACCGGGTTGCGATAGAAGCCGTTGCTCGCGTCAATACAGGCATAGAGCAAGGCTGCTTTTTCGGCATTGATTCGCTCAATCGCAGGCAGGCCACCTTGCTTTTTCAGCCATTGGAAAATCAGCCCGGCGACGTAGATGGCAAACGTCGGCGGCGTGTTGAGCATCGAGCCGTTCTCGGCCATCACCGCGTAATCCATCACACTTGGGATATTCGCCGCGGCACGACCAAGCAGGTCTTCGCGCACGATGACCAGCGTCACACCGGCGGCACCGATATTCTTCTGCGCGCCGGCATAGATCAGCCCGTAGCGCGAAACATCAATCGGCCGCGACAAAATGTGCGAACTCATGTCGGCGATTACTGGAACATTCGTGGGAACATTCACCGGCAAGGCATAATCCGGCGGCACTTCGACGCCGTGGATTGTCTCGTTGGTGCACAGATGAAGGTAGGCTGCCTCCGCATCGAGATCGAGCGTTGCCGGCTCGGGCAGCGACTGGAAACCTGTGCCCTCGGTGCTGCCGGCGCAGCGCACCGAAGCAATGCGCTGTGCTTCCTTGAAGGCTTTCTTCGACCAAGAGCCGGTCACCAGGTAATCAGCTGATTTGTTGGCAAACTCGCCGCCCAGCAGATTCATCGGAATCTGCGCGAATTGCTGCGTTGCGCCGCCTTGCAGGAAGAGCACCTTGTAGTTCGCCGGAACGCCAAGCAACTCGCGCAGATCGGCTTCGGCCTGCTCGATGATCGCGGTGAATTCTTTGCCGCGATGGCTCATCTCCATCACACCCAGACCCGCCCCGTGCCAGTCGAGCAGTTCATCGCGAATCTGCTCAAGTACCGGCTGTGGCAAAACCGCAGGCCCGGCGCTGAAATTCCAGATACGCGACATGCCGCTTACTCCTGACCTTCGTCCTGAACGGGGTTCTCGGCAGAATCCTGCACCGCTTCTGATCCAGGCTCCTGAATTAACTCGGAGCCATCCTCCGTCTCGACAACTTTTTCAAGACCGGCAAGCTTCTCGCCGGCATCGAGCGAGATCAGCGTCACGCCCTGCGTTGCACGACCCAGTTCGCGGATCTCATTGACGCGCGTACGGATCAGCACGCCACCGGTGGTAATCAGCATGATTTCGTCCGAATCCTGCACCAGACGCGCAGCGACCACCTTGCCGTTACGCTCGCTGGAAGCGATCGCCTTGACGCCCTGCGTACCGCGACCGGAATGACGGAAATCGGCCAACACGGTGCGCTTGCCGAAACCATTCTCAGTGGCGACCAGCACCGTCTGCTGGTCGTTCTCGGCGACCAGCAGCGACAACACCTGCTGCTGATCGGCCAGCTTCATGCCGCGTACGCCGCGCGCCGTACGACCCATCGGGCGAACATCTTCCTCGTCAAACCAGACGGCCTTGCCGGCATCCGAAACGAGAATGATGTCGTGCGTGCCATTGGTAATTTCAGCGCCGATCAGGAAGTCGTCGTCATCGAGTGCGACGGCGATGATGCCGGCCTTGCGTGGATTGGAGAAGTCGGAGAGCGGCGTCTTCTTGACCGTACCCTGCGAGGTCGCCATGAAGATGAAACGATCTTCGGTGAATTCCTTGATCGGCAGAATGGCGTTGATCTTCTCGCCTTCTTCGAGCGGGAACATATTGACGATCGGCTTGCCACGACCGGTGCGCGTGCCAGCCGGCACTTCATAAACCTTCAGCCAATAGACACGACCACGGTTCGAGAAGCACAGAATGTAGTCATGCGTGTTGGCGACGAACAGGTGGTCGACGAAATCATCTTCCTTGACTGCTGCGGCCTGCTTGCCACGCCCACCACGCTTCTGCGAACGGTAATCAGCGAGCGGTTGCGACTTGATGTAGCCGGTGTGCGAGAGCGTCACCACCAGATCCTGCGGCGTGATGAAGTCTTCAATGCCGAGATCCTGCGTGTGCATGATGATCTCGGAGCGGCGCTTGTCGCCGAACTGGGCGCGAATGCCGGTCAGCTCTTCGACGATCATCTCGCTGATACGCTCGGGGCGCGCCAGAATGTCCATCAGATCAGCAATTTTTTCCAGCAACTCGCCGAAGTCGGCGACGATCTTGTCACGCTCAAGCCCGGTCAGGCGCTGCAGGCGCAGCTCAAGGATGGCTTGTGCTTGCGCTTCGGAAAGCAGATAGCCGCTCTTCGACAAACCGTATTCAATCCCCAGCCCTTCAGGACGCGTCGCATCGAGCTTCGCCCGCTGCAGCATTTCGCCCACGGTTGCCGACATCCACAGCCGCGACATCAGGCCGCGACGTGCATCGGCTGGCGTCGGCGACGCCTTGATCATGGCGATGATCTCGTCGACGTTATCCAGCGCAACGGCCAGACCTTCCTGGATGTGCGCGCGCTCACGGGCCTTGCGCAGTTCGAAAACGGTACGCCGGGTGATCACCTCGCGTCGATGCGAGAGGAAACAGACCAGCATCTGCTTCAGGTTGAGCAGGCGCGGCTGGCCGTCGACCAACGCCACCATATTCATGCCAAAGGTATCCTGCAGCTGCGTCTGCTTGTACAGGCAGTTGAGCACGACTTCGGGCACTTCGCCGCGCTTCAGTTCGATCACGACACGCATGCCCGACTTGTCGGACTCGTCGCGCAGATCGGAAATACCGTCGATCTTCTTCTCGTTGACCAGCTCGCCGACCTTTTCCAGCAGCGTGCGCTTGTTCACCTGATACGGCAGCTCGTCGATGATGATCGCCTGACGATCATTACTGCCCTTGATCGGCTCGAAGTGCGTCTTGCCGCGCATGACGACGCGGCCACGCCCGGTGCGATAACCATCATGCACGCCAGTGACGCCGTAGATGATGCCGGCGGTCGGGAAGTCAGGCGCCGGGATGATGTCGATCAGCTCGTCGATCGCCATGTCCGGGTTGCCGAGCAGCGCAAGACAGGCGTCAACGACTTCGTTCAGGTTGTGCGGCGGGATGTTGGTCGCCATGCCGACGGCGATACCGCTTGATCCGTTGATCAGCAGGTTCGGGATGCGCGCCGGCATGATCAGCGGCTCCTGCTCCGAGCCGTCATAGTTCGGCCCGAAATCGACGGTTTCCTTGTCGATGTCGGCAAGCAGCTCGTGACCGATGCGCGCCATACGCACTTCGGTGTAACGCATCGCTGCGGCATTATCACCGTCGACCGAACCGAAGTTACCCTGCCCGTCGACCAGCATGTAGCGCAACGAAAAGTCCTGCGCCATACGCACGATGGTGTCGTAAACCGCCGTATCACCGTGCGGGTGATACTTACCGATCACGTCGCCGACAATACGCGCCGACTTCTTGTAAGCCTTGTTCCAGTCGTTCGACAGTTCGTGCATGGCGAACAGCACGCGTCGATGCACCGGCTTGAGGCCATCACGCGCATCCGGCAGGGCTCGACCGACGATCACGCTCATGGCGTAATCGAGATACGAACGACGCATCTCGTCTTCAAGGCTGACAGGCAATGTTTCTTTGGCGAACTGTTCCACGGGCGGTTCCATCTCTATCCGAATAGTTAGTGCAACGGCCAAACTTCAGCGATTATGTTGTCGTCTTGACGAAACCCGTGATTCTAGCATGCCCGTCCCATGCAAACAGCGTTGCCAATTTGCCCGAATCAGATCAAACCGCTACAAATCCCATCGTCACGGTTGAATTTGTGCCGGTTTGTATGATTAAATCGGGAGGTAACTAGGATTTGTACCAAAAAGTACCCAATAACTATTATCGAGGAGAGATATTTTGATTTCCAGAATTATCACTGCACTGCTGGCCACTATCGGCTTGATTGCCGCCGCTGGAACCGCTCAAGCTCAGACTGCGACTGATCGCGTCTACCTTATCGACTCGCGTAACGAGGTTGCAAGAAGCGGCTTCGGCCTCTGCTGGCGCACCAGTTTCTGGACGCCGGCAGCAGCAGCCAACGACCCCGCCGGTTGCGCCTGCGACAAGGACCTGCTGCCAAAAGAAAAATGCGAACCAATGGCACCGAAGCCTGTAGTAGCCGCCCCGGCTGCGGCAGCAGCCCCGAAGAAGTGTGATTTCAGCGCAACGCTGAAAGACGACCAGACCTTCGCTTTCGGCAAAGCCACGCTGAATGCGGCCGCCATGGCTCAACTCGACAAGGAAGTTCTTGCCAAGCTGTCGAACTGCGCAGAAGTAAAGTTAATTCTTGTTACCGGTCATACCGATCGCATCGGCTCGCAGCAAGGCAACCAGAAGCTGTCCGAGAAACGTGCCGACTCGGTCAAAGCCTATCTGGCGAAAAAAGGCGTCAAGGCCAATATTGAAACGATGGGCGCCGGCAAAACCCAGGCGGTTCCTGGCGTCACCTGTGACGACAAACTGCCAAAGAAGAAGCTGATCGATTGTCTGGCACCGAACCGTCGCACGGTGGTCGAAGTCCAGGGCCCGGCGAAATAAAACCGCCTTATCAAAAAGCCCCGCTCCGGCGGGGTTTTTTTTACCCCCTCAACACCTTCAAAAATGAATACACCTGTAGACCTGCTCATCAAGGCCCGCTGGATTGTGCCGGTTGACCCAGCCGGCCTGGTACTGGAAGAGCACGCTGTTGCGGTCGACAAAGGCAGAATCGTTGCTGTCCTACCTCAACACGAAGCGACAACCCGCTTTGCGCCACGTAATATCAAGCAACTTGACCAGCACGTACTGATCCCCGGCCTTATCAATTTACATACCCATGCCGCGATGACGCTGTTGCGTGGCCTCGCCGACGATCTGCCGCTAATGGACTGGCTGCAGAACCATATCTGGCCTGCCGAAGCCAGGCATGTCTCACCACAATTTGTCATTGACGGCACCACGCTTGCCTGCGCCGAAATGCTGCGCGGCGGCGTGACCTGCTTCAGTGACATGTACTTCCACCCCAAAGCGGCCGCCGAAGCAGCACTTGCGTATGGAATGCGCGCTTCCATCGGACTGATTACACTCGACTTTCCAACCGCCTACGCGGCAGATACCGACGACTACCTTGCCAAAGGCCTGGCGGTTCGCGACGAGTTGCGAGAAGAAGCCTTGCTCTCGTTCAGCCTCGCTCCGCATGCCCCTTACACAGTAAGCGATCGCAGTTTTGCAAAAGTACTGACCCTGGCGGAGCAAATCGAACTGCCGATTCAGATTCACCTTCACGAAACCGGGCAGGAGATCAGCGACAGCCTGCGCGACTTCGGTATGCGCCCGATCGAACGCCTTCGTCGCCTGGGTCTGTTGAGCCCGGGACTGATCGGCGTACATGCCGTTCACCTTGATGCCGGAGAAATCAGCCTGCTTGCTGAACACGGATGCTCGGTAGCACACTGCCCGACCTCCAACCTGAAACTGGCCAGTGGCATCGCGCCGATAGCCGCGCTGCACGCTCACGGCGTCAATATTGGTCTGGGCACCGACGGCGCGGCCAGCAACAACCGACTGGACCTCTTTCAGGAAATGCGCCTTGCTGCACTCCTGGCAAAAGGCCAAAGCGGGCGTGCCGACGCCATCACAGCCCATCAGGCGCTGCATATGGCGACGTTGGGGGGCGCCCGGGCACTCGGGCTCGACACCACAATCGGCTCGATCGCGCCAGGCAAGGCCGCCGATCTTTGTGCCGTCAGCCTCAATGCCACAGAACTCTCGCCTTGCTACGATCCGGTGTCGCATCTGGTATATACCGCAGGGCGAGAGAATATTTCGGACGTCTGGGTGGCGGGCCGAATTCGTGTCGAGGACGGACAACTGCTTGAAAACAACGAAATTGAATTGATCAAACTTGCCGCTTTGTGGCAAAATAAAATCCGTCCGCGCAAATTGTCATAAAAAACGAGGCGTAACTGACTGAGCGGATCAATTCCGTCAGCCTTAACCAACGAGGAAAACAAATGAACAACATTACCAAGCATTCTCTGGCGGCCATACTGGTCGCCACACTGGGCCTCGGCGCCTCACTCGCGCAGGCACAGACGACGACCGACCGCGTGTACCTGATCGACAACCGCGGTGAAGTCGCAACAAGTGGTTTTGGCCTCTGCTGGCGCACCAGCTTCTGGACCCCGGCCGCTGCCGCCAACGATCCGGCTGGCTGCAAGTGTGACAAGGATCTGCTGCCGAAAGAAAAGTGTGAGCCGAAGGCCGCCATGGCGCCGGCGGCAGCCCCTGCCGCAAAAACCGGCATCGTCGGTGACAAGATCACCCTCGCCGCTGACGCACTCTTTGACTTCAACAAGGCCACCCTGCGTCCTGAAGGCAAAGCCAAGCTTGACGAACTGGCATCCAAGGCCAAGGCCATCAAGCTCGAAGTGATCATCGCCGTTGGTCACGCTGACCGCATCGGTAACGACGCCTACAACCAGAAACTGTCCGAGAAGCGTGCAGCTGCGGTCAAGGAATACCTGGTCGGTAAGGGCATCGAAGCCAACCGCGTCTACACCGAAGGCAAGGGCGAAAAGCAGCCGGTCACCAAGGCTGACCAGTGCAAGGGCCCGAAGAGCAAGAAGGTCATCGACTGCCTGCAGCCTGATCGTCGTGTTGATATCGAAGTCATCGGCACCAAGTAATACTGCCGGTGTCCAAAAAAGCCCTGCCTCGGCAGGGCTTTTTTGTTTCCACTACACCCACCTACTGCCACCACCGACGCCATGATCAACGCAGACCAAAGCGAACTCGACAAATTCAGCCAACTCGCCCACCGCTGGTGGGACCCGAACAGCGAATTCAAACCGCTGCACGACATCAACCCCTTACGTCTCGACTGGATCGATAATCTGGTCCGGCTCGCCGGAAAGACAGTGCTCGATGTTGGCTGTGGCGGTGGCATTCTTTCCGAAGGGATGGCCACAAAGGGCGCCACGGTTACCGGCATCGACCTCTCCGACAAAGCACTCAGCGTTGCCCGCCTGCATCTTCTGGAAAGCGGCCGCAGCGTCGACTATCGCAGCATCTCCGCCGAAGACCTCGCAAGCGAGCAGGCAGGCAGCTACGACGTCGTCACCTGCATGGAAATGCTGGAGCACGTCCCCAACCCGGCCAGCACCATCGCTGCCTGTTCCGCACTGGTCAAACCTGGTGGACACGTCTTCTTCTCGACGATCAACCGTAACCCGAAAGCTTACGTTCTGGCCGTCATCGGTGCCGAATATGTGCTTAAACTGCTGCCGAAAGGCACGCACGACTATGCAAAATTCATCAAACCCTCCGAACTTTCGCGCTGGGCAAAAAGTGTCGGCCTCGAACCCGATGAACTGATCGGCATGAGCTACAACCCGATCACCAAGCACTACACTCTGGGGCGCGACACCGACGTTAACTACTTGCTGCATACGATAAAGAATGGCTAAGGCTGCAGCCCTGCTCTTCGACCTCGATGGCACCTTCGCCGATACCGCCCCGGATCTTGGTGCCGCGCTCAACTGCCTGAGAACAGACCTTGGCCTTGTGCCAGTCCCACTTGAACAGTTACGCCCGCACACCTCGTCAGGTGTGCGCGGCATGCTGGGCGCCGGGCTCGACACCTTCCCGGGCAATCCTCGCTACACCGAACTTTACGCACGCTACCTGCGTTTTTACGCCGACGCACTCTGCGTGCACACCACGGTATTTCCGGGCATTGACGAATTAGTGCAGAAGGCCGAAGCACGGGGCACCCCGTGGGGAATCATCACCAACAAAACACAGCACTTCACGCTACCCCTGCTCGAACAACTCGGCTACGCCAAACGTGCCGACTGTATCGTCAGCGGCGACTCCTCGCCGCGCGCCAAGCCCGCGCCACACCCGATGCACCTCGCCTGCGCCCTGATCGCCCGCGGCCCCGCCCACTGCCTCTACGTTGGCGACGATCTGCGCGACATTCAAGCCGGCCGCGCTGTCGGCATGCCAACGGCCGCGGTACGCTACGGCTATCTCGGCTGCAGCGAACCAATCGAAGACTGGGGCGCCGACTACGTGGTGGAGCAACCCGCCGATATCGCCGCCCTCGCCGGCCTCGCATGATAGAATCGTCGCTCTGCTGAAACTTTTCAGCGGGTACCGGGTCCATTCGGTATCTGCAAAATGGGGGCGACCTGGCTTCGACGTGGGTTGCAAAGCAGAGCAGGGCATACCGAGGACCAGTCACCTCGTAAATCCATCTGGAAACTACTAAACGCAAACGACGAGCGTTTCGCTCTAGCCGCCTAGGCGGTTGGACCGCTGGACTGATCGGTCTCTGGGTCAGGTGAGGCAACTCACATCAGCGTCATTTACAGAGGCTCGCCCTTGCCAGGGTTACTTTGGCAAGGGCTAAAACCAAGGTAACTCGCCTGAAGCAAGCCTGTTCGGCCGGCGTGCAAAGGTTAAAACCCAATTGACCGGACTAAGTATGTAGAACTGCCTGTAGAGGACTTGCGGACGGGGGTTCGATCCCCCCCGCCTCCACCAATATTTAAAGACCGGGCTAATCCCCGGTCTTTTTTTGTCCGAAAATGCACATGCATCACCCGACGCCGGAACGATTGATCCGGCGATAAAATCATCATTTTTTCGAGACTGCCCCATGTGGTTCAAAAACCTACAGATCTACCGCCTGCCGAAAAACTGGGCCAGCGACACCAGCAAGCTGCTTGAACAGCTCTCCCACCTGACGCTGCAAGCGTGTAGCGCGAGCGATGCGCAGAGCATCGGCTGGGTGCCGCCGTGCGCTGACGGTGCGTTGGTGCATGCCGTGAATAATCAATGGCTGCTCGCCCTCGGCGCCGAGCAGAAGCTGCTGCCGGCGTCGGTGGTCAAGCAGTTTGCCGACGACAAGGCGAAAGAAATCGCCGAGGCCGAAGGACGCAAGGTCGGCCGCAAGGAAATGCGCGAGCTGCGCGAACAGATGACGCTCGAACTGCTGCCGCGTGCCTTCATCCGCCGGCGCAGCACCTTTGGCTGGATCGACCCGATCAACGGCTGGCTGGTGATCGACGCCGCCGCACCGGCCAAGGCCGAGGAGTTTCTTGAGCATTTGCGCAAATCGGTCGAAGGCCTGCCGGCCAGGCTGGTCAAGGTCACGCAGTCGCCGTCGGCGGCGATGACCGGCTGGGTGGCGGGCGGCGAAGCGCCGGCGCACTTCACGATCGACCAGGATCTCGAATTGCGTTCGGCGGAAAAAGCCACCGTGCGCTACGTCAAGCACCCGCTTGAGGGCGAAGAGATCCGTCAGCACATCGCTGCCGGCAAGGTGGTGACGCGCCTGGCGATGACCTGGGGCGACCGCATTTCCTTCGTGCTCAACGAAAACCTGCAGATCAAGCGCCTCACCTTCCTCGACATCCTCAAGGAGCAGGCCGACAGCCAGGCCGAGAACGCCGACGAGCGTTTCGACCTCGATTTCGTGCTGATGACCGGCGAAGTCGCGCGCCTGCTCGACGACGTGATCGACGCGCTGGGCGGCGAACTGGCAACGGACGCCTGAGCACCACCCGCATGAGCGTGGCGGCGGAAGAATCGGGGAAAGCCACGCGCGCCGGCGCGTGGACGCTGTACCTGATCGAATGCGTTGATGGCAGCATCTACACTGGCATCGCCGTCGACGTCGCGGCGCGCTACGCCGCGCACGCCGCCGGCAAGGGCGCTCGCTACACGCGCATGCACCCACCGGCGCGGCTGCTGGCAACGATCGCCTATCCCGATCATTCGAGCGCGCTGAAGGCCGAATATCAGGTCAAGCAACTGACCGCCGCAGCAAAACGCGCATTTGTTTCAGAACGCCCCACCCGCCCAAGCGAAGAGCCAAGTACCCCATGAAGACCCCGAAAAGACTTGCCGGACTCGTCGAAGAAGGCCTCGTCGACGAGGTCATCGGCCAGCTGATGAGCGGCAAGGAAGCGACCGTCTATATCGTCCGTTGCGGCGATGCGATCCGCTGCGCCAAGGTGTACAAGGAAGCCAACCAGCGCAGCTTCCGCAAGGCCGCCTCGTACCAGGAAGGGCGCAAGGTCAAGAACAGCCGGCAGGCGCGCGCCATGGAAAAAGGCAGCAGCTACGGGCGCAAGATGCAGGAAGAAACCTGGCAGAACGCCGAGGTCG
This sequence comes from Rhodocyclaceae bacterium, assembly GCA_044359525.1. GTDB lineage: Bacteria > Pseudomonadota > Gammaproteobacteria > Burkholderiales > Rhodocyclaceae > CAJBIL01. Next base: position 21,744 of record JBIKLY010000041.1, read on the forward strand.
ACGCGCTATACCGCCTGGCCGCCGCCGGCGTGCGCGTGCCTCAGCCGCATCTCTGCTTCGAGGGCGTGCTGCTGATGGATCTGGTGGTCGACGCCGAGGGCAACGCCGCGCCACGCCTCAACGACGTCGAACTCTCCGAGGAACTGGCGCTCGAATATCACGCCATGCTGGTCAACCAGGTCGTGCGCATGCTCTGCGCCGGCCTCATCCACGGCGACCTCTCCGAGTACAACATCCTGGTCGACGCCGGCGGGCCGGTGATCATCGACCTGCCGCAGGCGATCGACGCGGCGGGCAACAGCAACGCCGCCGAAATGCTCGAACGCGACGTGCTCAACCTGCGCAGCTACTTCAGCGCCTTCGCACCGAGCCTCAAGGACAGCCAGTACGGCAAGGAAATCTGGGGGCACTACGAAAGCGGCCTGCTCACCCCGGACTTGGTGCTGACCGGCCAGGTCGCGCTCGACGAACATCTGGCCGACGTTGAGGCAGTGTTATTGCAGGTGGAACTGGCGATCAAGGAAGATGAGATTCGCCGCATGTGCCGGGATCAGGAATAAAGACATGAATAGGTGTTCTAAAATTCGATATACCTGAAGAATGCCGTATTCATTGACCTGGCGAGAATATGATGCGATAGAACGCCATTCCAAGCGCCTTGCAGGGCAGGTCACTTCACAATCGGCGCGTTGCGCCCCGAATACTGGTCGCTCATGCGCAAGGCGGCGTCGGTAAATTGGCCGAGTGGCTTTTCGCTACAAAACCGTTGCACGTAAAGCTCGACTGTTGCGCTCGACACCACCGAAATCTGCTGGCCTTGATTAGCGTAATTGTGCCCGCTCAAAAACCCGCGCACCCACGCAACGTAGGCTTTGCGCTGCTCGACATCATCCTTTGATTTCAGCCAGGCCTGGCACGACATATCCTCAAAACCCAAAACCTTGAGCGGTGCCGCCCCCGCACTCGCCGGGGCGAGCACCACAAGCAGTAAAGCAACTGCCAACAGCGTCTTCCGCAACATCAAATTCTCCTAAAACGACATTCCAACACGCCCGCCTTTACGGATTGGCGCACATCCGCACTTTTGTTTCTCCGGCCTTGCCGCAAGGCGTTAATTCGCCCGCCACCGGGTAGGGCGTACCCTCCTCGTCCATCTGCGCCGCCCGTGTCTCCCACGCCACCATGCCTTTTCGATTCAGCGTCAGGCGCAACAGCCAGCCTCGCTTGGCGGCGGGCAGTTCAAAGCCGTCGAAAACGAAATTGCCGAGGCTATAAACAATCAGCTTACCGCGATAATATTCCGCGCCCTGCGTCACATGCGGATGGCCGCCCACCACCACATCGGCGCCGGCATCAATCATCGTGCGCGCCAGTTGCCGCTGGCGCTCGCTTGGGTCCGGCTCTCGCTCCCAGCCCCAATGCATGAACGGAATCACCAGATCCGCCCCCGCCGCGCGCGCCGCACGGATATCGCTCACCACCTGACTGTCCTCGCTCCACGCAATCCCCGGTCGATCGGCCCCCGCCTCAAACGAGCGTGGTTTGAATTCGTTATAACTCAACACGGCAATGCGCAACCCCTGCCGCTCAACCCACAACGGGGCGTGCGCGTGTGCCAGATCAAGCCCACCGCCAAAATGCGCGATACCCGCCTGATCGAGATGCCGCAAGGTTTCAAGAAAAGCCGCCTTGCCATAATCGCCCGAATGATTGTTGGCCACAGCCAGCGCATCAAAGCGCCCCTTGAGCAAGGGCAACACGCGCGGATCAGCACGGAACGAAAAAATCTTGTTATCGAGCGGCTTGCCCACAGTGGCAATCGGGCACTCCAGATTGCCAATCGTAAAATCCGCATCGCGCAACTGCGCCGCAAACGGCGCCAGCGGGTCACGCCCCGAAGCAATCACCTTACCCGGTCCGTCGTCGAGCATCACATCGCCAACAAAAACGAGACGTACCTGATCGGCCTGTGCAGTCCAAAACAAACACAGCGCACAGAGCAAAAACAGAAATCGCTTCATGGCGCCTCCCGTTTGGCAGGTTTTGATGATTTTTCCAGCCCGCACCAATACTGCAACTCCCCGTCACGCACCGGCTCATGCACAAAATGCAGCCCGGTAAAACCATAAGGCGCAACATTCCGCATCACCTGCGAATATGGGTAAGTCGCCTGATGAATCAGCGCCGGCCCGGACTCAAGATCAGCATAGGTATACACCTTGACCGACGCCAGATCCGCCGGCTGGCGCTGGAAAACAACCCGAAAATGAAAGTACGAGCCCACCGCAATCCCTTGCACGGCATAAGGCGACGACACCGGCAACGCCACCAGCTGCCGTGTTTCGCCGCCATAGGTGTAATGGCACACCACCTGCGAGGCATGGCCGGCAACCGGCAGCAAGGCCAACCCGAAACAGCAAACAAAAGACCGCAAAAGAAACATCAAAGCGCACTCCTGAAAAAACGCCAAAGACACAGGGTCACCAGTATGTCGCCGCTTCGGTGGGCTGGCAAATAGACGCGGTGTTCAGGGGGTGATGATTGGTGAGCGGTCAGGCTGTGGTCGTCGGGATTCGACCCCGATGAAGTAGTTCAATCTCTTGAGAAACAGCTGCTCAACGTAGAAGTCAGGGGCGCTGCACGGCTTTATCGCGCAGCGCCCAGCGACTGAAAGGAGCGAGGTTGAGCGCCGGGTAGCGAAGCTGGTGATTCAAAGCGCATAAGTTACCTTGTTTTCTTTGACGATGACCTTGCCTGTTGATTGCAATTGCTGGAGCAATGAAGCCAACTCTGTTTTGGACACACCTTTGGGGAAAAGCGAGGCAATAGTGCTTGTAAGTGTCTTGAGGCTGCGTGGCTTGGAATTACCTCGCTGCTTCAGATTGGCGACAACGAAAGCAATCTTGTCGTCTTTGATTTTGACGACGGCTGGCGCTTTGGGTGGGGCTTTAGGTTTGGCTTGAGGCGTGACGGCAGCCAGAGCCTTCGATGGAGTAGCGGTTTTGACAGAACCCGCACCGTTCGGGCATTTGAACTGCCCTTTTTGATTGAGAACAACCTGAAATTTCTCTTTGAGTGACATGCTACCGAGCAATGCATTGACTGACTTGCAGCACGCGACGCAGTTTTCGTCGTTGTTGCTCCCACCATTAGAGCTAGCGAACAAATGTTCAACGCTTGCCTCAGCCTTCGGCAACGGTTGCTTGCAGAAGAAGCACAGCCCCCCTTGGACAAACATCAAGCGGTCAAGTGGTTTCGTAGGCATAAGCTTCTAACGCAAAAATCAGGAACGGCGAACCGGCACGTTGAATAATAGCGCTCCAGCATACACCGAGAAAGCGCGAATGTCCGAGGGGGATGCTGGCAGCAAAAAAGCTCACTGCTTTCCGGTTCCAAATAACGCAGGAAACTCTACCTTCTCCGAATCAATGGATTATCAGCAGCGCCTTTATTTTGGCGCGAACGTGCATCATCACTTCAGCAGATACCGTGGCTTTTTTCTTCGCATGCCGCACTTTCCAGTCCAATGATTTGACCTGATCGGAGAGCACTGCGCTCGCCACGCCACTTACCTCAGTCAGCACTTCGAACGGATGCCCCTTGATTTTGGTACTCATCGGGCAGCAGACCATCAACCCAGTTTTGCCGTTGTAGCTTGCCGGGCTGATGACCAATGCGGGTCGGTGGCCGGCCTGCTCATGGCCGGCTTGTGGGTCAAACTCCAGCCAAACAACATCACCCGTCTCGGGGATATAACCGCGAGTTCTCATCAAAGCGCTTCCTTGCCGACCGGGCTGCCAAAACTTACCTCACTGTGAGCGTTTTTGTCCGTGATACCACTCAGCAGTTGCTCAAGGCTATATTCGACCGTATCAGAGGGCTCAATCACAATCCGCCCGCGGGTTACGCTGATATTAACTTTTTGCTCAAGGCTGAAATCAGCTTCCTTGATAACAGCAACGGGCAAACGTAGCGCGGGGCTATTGCCCCACTTACGGATAACAGCTTCCACAATAAATCTCCTTCACAATATGTTTCTACATTGTAGATACGCACCGGGCGCAATTCAAGATGTTTTGCTTGATAGCGATAGTGCAGATAGCCTTTACCACATACCAAATCCCGGCAGTTTCCTCTGAATCAGCCTGCGATTAAGCCTTCGGGCAGCACCTTCTGGCGTAAACTACGCGTCTGTCGAGAATACGAAAGAAGCTGTCATGCCCCGCCCCACTCTGAAAATACCTGCCAAAGCTGCCAGTACGGATGCTGAAGGCGAAGTCCGAGCACCTTCACACAAGCCCGCCCGTGCCGGCTTCAAGGCACCGAAACAATCCGTCGCGCAGCGCGACAGCAGCAACGCGGCCAAGGCGGCTCGCCTGGCTGCTGCCGCAGAGAAGCCATACAAGACTCAAAAGACACAACAAACCAGCGAGCGGCCGCGCGCCGCGGAAGACGCACCGCGCACGCCGGCACGCCCGATGGCGCCGGCAAGGGCCGACGCACGCAAAAATAAGGAAGCAACGCAGCCGCGTGAAGCATACGCACCGGAGCGCCCCAAATCCTACCCGAAACGCGGCGTCGCCCGCAGCACCGGCGCACGCGCCCTGCCACCGGCCCGCACCGACGGCGAGCCCGCAACACCGCGTTGGGAAGCCGAGCGCCCGACGCCGGCACCAACGGCCGCAACACGCGGAGCGCCGCGTCCGGCACCACGCATCGACGGCGAGCGCGCCACGCCAGGCACACCTCGCACACCTCGCGCACCCCGTGCAGACTACGAAAAAAGCGGCGATGCGGCCCCCCGGCAAGCGCGACCGCGGCCGACCAACGAGCTGAAATTGCCGCCACCGCTGAAACCGATTCCCGAACATCTGCAGAAGCGCCGCGCGGCGCCGCCAGCGTACCCGGGCAGTGAAACAGGCGCACCACGCCGCCCGCCGCTCAACGAGCCGCCGCGCCTGTCCAAACAAATCAGCGAGATGACCCAATGCTCAAGGCGTGAAGCCGATGAGTGGATTGAAAACGGCTGGGTGCGCGTCGATGGCGTCGTCGTCACCGCACTAGGCACGCGCGTGCACCCCAACGCCAAAATTGAAATCAAGGAAGAGGCCAGCAAACATCAGACGGAGAGCGTCACCATCCTGCTCAACAAACCGCTCGACATGGCTTCCGGCAAGGATGAAAACGGCGGCGAAGGTGGCGAGAGCGCCTTGCAACTGATCCGCCCGGAAAATCGCTGGGCCGAAGACTCGACCCGTACTAACTTCAAAGCCACCCACCTGCGCGGCTTGGCGCTGGCCGGCAAGCTCGACGCCGAGTCAACGGGCATGCTGGTGTTCACACAGGAAGGCAGCGTTGCACGACGCATCGTCGGCGACGATACCCGGCTGGAAAAGGAATATATGGTGCGCGTCGAAGGCGAGCTCACCCCCGAGGGCCTGAAGCAGCTCAACCACGGCCTGTCGCTCGATGACGTGAAACTCAAAAAAGCACAGGTCTCGTGGCAGAACGAGCAACAACTGCGCTTCGTCCTGCACGAAAGCAAAAAGCGGCAGATCCAGCGCATGTGCGAATTGGTCGGTTTAACGGTTACCAGCATCAAACGCATCCGCATCGGCAGCGTCTCGCTCGGCAAGCTACCGGCCGGGCAATGGCGTTATCTGCGTGAGGGTGAGCGCTTCTAAGACAACAGCAACATTCATCGCACGTTGAAAAAACATCGTCCTGGCGCAGACTCAGCACCCTGCCCCTGCGGCAGCCAGCGCCCCTACCCTGAGTGCTGTGGCGCATTGCACATGGGCGCAACTGCACCGACCGCTGAAGCGCTGATGCGCTCGCGCTACAGCGCCTACGTGCTGGCGCTTGAGCATTATCTTCTGGCGACATGGCACTCAAGCACCCGTCCTACGCAGCTTGATCTGGCGGCGGATGAAAAAACGCAATGGCTGGGGCTGGAGATTAAGCGTCATGAAAAAACCGGCGCCGACAGCGCCATCGTCGAGTTTGTCGCCCGCTACAAAACCGGTGGACGCGCCCACCGTCTGCACGAAACGAGCCGCTTCATTCGTGAAGATGGGCGCTGGCATTACGTCGACGGCGAGTTTTCAACAAAGACCGCAGCGCCTTGAACGAGCCCCTTGAAGTCATCTACCGCGACGAACACCTGATCGCCATCCACAAGCCCGCCGGCCTGCTGGTGCACCGTACCGTGCTCGACCGCAACGAGACGCGCTTCGCCGTGCAACTGCTGCGCGACCAGATCGGGCAATACGTCTACCCGGTGCATCGCCTCGACCGCGGCACCTCAGGCGTTTTACTTTTCGCGCTCGACAAGGAAATCGGCAAACTGCTCAGCGCACAATTCGAGGCGCAACAGGTCGACAAAACCTATCTCGCCATTGTCCGCGGCCATCCGCCGGAAGCCGGCTGCATCGACCACGCGCTGACCCGGCAGTTCGACGACTACGAATTCCGTTCGGTTAACGCCACCACCGAAGCGCAGCCCGCCCTGACGCACTACCGCCGGCTGGCCGTAACCGAGCTGCCGCATCAGGTCGACATCTACCCGACCAGCCGCTACGCACTGCTCGAACTGAAACCGCAAACCGGACGCCGCCATCAGTTGCGCCGCCATCTCAAGCACCTCGCGCACCCGATCATCGGCGACGCGACCTACGGCAAGGGCCGCCACAACCGGCTTTTTCAGGAACTGTTCGACTGCCAACGCATGCTGCTCGCCTGCCTTGAAATGCGCCTCTCCCACCCGCGCAGCGGCTTGCCACTGCAACTGGCAGCGCCATTGGCCGCTGACTTCAAAAGCGTTCTCGACGGCCTCGGCTGGGCCTGACTCAACACCTTGCAGTCGCCCGTTGCGCGGCCGGCTTGCGAGGCGATGGCGCTGCGAGTAATATCCAAGAAACACCGTGCGCAACTGCTAAAAATCAGGGAATTGGCGCACTTCTCTCACGCAGTTATTGAAGTTGGCGGCGATGCTCGATCATCCACTGCAAGATCTGGAAACCTGGATCCTCTACTTCAGCGGTGCAGAACTGCCGATTCTGCGCCAGACAGCGCGTCGACTCGAAGAAGCCC
>JBIKLY010000042.1:0-28753 GCA_044359525.1 Rhodocyclaceae bacterium
CCGTGCGCCGAGAAAAACTTGATGCCATTATCGTAATACGGATTGTGCGAGGCAGAAATGACGATGCCGGCCTGCAAACGCAACGCGCGTGTCAGGTAAGCAATCGCAGGTGTCGGCATCGGCCCGACCAGGCAGACATCAACCCCAGCTGCCGAAAACCCCGCCTCCAGCGCCGCTTCCAGCATGTACCCGGAAATCCGCGTGTCTTTCCCGATCAACACGGCTGGCCGCTCGCCGGCTTGCAGGTGGCCGCGCGCTGACTCATTTGCCAGCATTACCTTTCCCGCGGAATAGCCGAGGCGCATCACAAAATCCGGCGTAATCGGCGCCTCGCCAACCAACCCGCGAATCCCGTCGGTGCCAAAATATTTTCTCGCCATATCAAATCTCCCTGCTGCTTGCCGGATCGGCTTTCATATTGAAGACCGTCATTCTACTGAAACCTGTACCACTTAGCCTGTGCATCTTTTATCAAAACCTGGGTACCCAAGATGGCCGAAGCTCTGATCCGACAACTACCGCTCCGCCAATTTCACCTCGAAGCCAGCAATAACAGCCAGGACACTACTGAAGCCGAACTCCTGCGCGCATTTATCAGCCTGAATATGCTATCGGCAGTTTTTCAGCCGATCATGGATTTTCGGGCACATGCCTACTTTGCCTTCGAAGGGCTGATTCGCGGCCCGGAAAACACACCCTACAATGCGCCGCAACAGCTGTTTGCGGCGGCCGAGCGCCATGGCTTGCGACTGGAGCTCGAGCGCGCCTGCCGCGAGACAGTATTCCGCGCCTTCGCCAAGTCGCAACTACCGGGCAAGCTGTTCATCAACGCCAGCCCGGACAGCCTGGACGACGAGGTTTTTCGCAATGGCGAAACACTCGATCTGCTGCGTCAGATCGGCCTCAAACCCAGCCAGATCGTCATCGAGTTGACCGAGAATCAGAGAATCAATGATTTTCCGACGATTCATCAGACCCTCTCGCACTACCGCAGCCAGGGCTATCAGATCGCCATCGACGATCTCGGCGAGGGGTTCGCCAACCTGCGCATGTGGTCCGAGGTCAAGCCCGAGTACGTCAAGATTGACCGCCATTTCATCAACGGCATCGCCGATGACAATCTCAAATTCCAGTTCGTCAAAGCCATGCAGGACCTCGCCGAAACCTGCTCGGCACGCATCATCGCCGAAGGCATCGAAACCGAGGCCGACTGCCTTGCCGTGCGTGACCTTGGCATCGCTTGCGGACAGGGCTATCTGATCGCCGTACCGACGGCAGCACCGCGTCCGGTCCCGGCCGAAAGCATGGTCGGCATTCTCCGCCGCCGCCGTATCATCGTTTTCCCCAATGGATCAGCGCAGAGCGGCAAAGTCACGGTACGTAGCCTGGCTCGCGTTATCGCCCCCCTGGCGCCGGAAACCAATAACGATGTCGTCTATCAGCGTTTTGAAAGCGAGCCGGAACTGATTTCCATGCCGGTCGTGGCGAATGGCGTTCCGCTCGGGCTGATCAACCGGCATGCGCTGATTGATCGCTTTGCCCGCCCTTTCCGCCGAGAGTTGTTCGGACGCAAACCCTGCACGCAATTCATGGATCCGTTGCCGCTGATCATCAATGAAGACGCCACAGTGCAGGAAGCCGGTTTGCTGATCAGCCGCTCGGCGCATCACCACCTCTACGACGGATTCATCATCACAGAACATGGCAAGTATATTGGCGTCGGCAATACGCACGATCTGGTGGGAATGATTACCGAAATGCAGATCCAGGCCGCCCGTTATGCCAATCCACTCAGCCAGCTACCGGGCAATGTGCCGATCAACGAACACATCGATCGACTGCTGGAGCAGCGTGTGAATTTTTCTGCCTGCTACTTCGATATCGATCACTTCAAACCGTTCAACGACACCTACGGCTATCGTAAAGGCGATGACATCATTCAGCTGGTCGCACAGATCGCGCGCGCGATTGCCGATCCGCATGCGGATTTCGTCGGCCATATTGGCGGTGATGATTTCATGCTGCTATTCCAGAGCAACGACTGGGAAGCACGTTGCGCGCGTGCCCTGCTGCTGTTCGACGAAGGCATTGCACATATCCTGCCGGCAGAAGATTTGCACAAGGGCGGCTACGCAGGCGAAAACAGACGTGGCGAAACGGTCTTTCATGCGGCCCCGACCTTGTCAATCGGCGCACTACCGGTCTCCGCCGGCGACTTTGATTCACACCAGGCCATCTCGGCCGACGCCGCCACGGCCAAAAAGCACGCGAAAAAAATGCCTGGAAGCAGCCTTTTTATTGAACGGCGCCGGCGCCATGGCAGTTTTGAGGGTAGCAAAAAAGCGGAGCAGCTCGAGTCCGCCGGCCACCATTCTGCACATCGTCAAAACGAAAATTCATCAGGACGAAATCCGGCTGTAACTTTTGTCTTCTAAATTCTCCCTCAGTACAACAAGGAGATAAAGCATGACGACTACGTTGATCAGCACCGCTCAGCAAAGCAAACCCCGCCGCAGCCTATCGGTAGGCATCGCACAGAGCGAGCGGGAAATTCATGAAGCAAAAAAACTACGCTACCGCATCTTTGCCGATGAACTTGGCGCCAATCTACCGACCCGCACACCCGGCGTCGATCACGATATCTATGACCCGTATTGTGAGCATCTCATCGTGCGCGACGAGAATTCCGGCGCCGTAGTCGGCACCTACCGTATCCTCTCGCCGGAAAAGGCATGCAAGATTGGCGGCTACTATTCCGAGACCGAATTTGACCTGACCCGCTTACTGCACCTGCGCCCACGCATGGTCGAGATCGGTCGCTCATGCGTGCATGCTGACTACCGAACGGGGGCAACGATCACGATGCTCTGGGGTGGCCTGGTCAAGTACATGCTGGAAAACCGCTACGACTACCTGATCGGCTGCGCCAGCATCAGCATGGCCGATGGCGGCCATGCTGCCGCGAGTATGTACGCCAAGCTTGGCGAACACATGAGCCCCCTCGAATACCGCGTCTTTCCGCGCTGCCCCTTACCTCTTGCGGCACTGAACAACACCCTGCAGAGCGAACTTCCGCCGCTGATCAAGGGCTATTTGCGTGCCGGCGCCTACGTATGCGGCGACCCGGCATGGGACCCGGATTTCAACACCGCCGACCTGCCGGTGCTGATGCCGATGTCGCGCCTTGCCGGACGCTACGCAAAACATTTCACCGGCAAATGAAGCCGCGAGAGAACGCTACACCGCAGCTGATCCAGATCATTCGCCGGATGCGCCTGGGGCTGCACCTTGCAGCGGGCGCCACCACCGTTGCCTGTCTTTTCCCGCTCATCACGAGCCGGCAGCAACGCTGGCTGAACCAGCGCTGGTCACGTCAACTACTGGATATTCTGGCGGTGCGTCTTGACTCCCAACTCGCTGGCGCCCGCTCTGGCAGCCTGATTGTTGCCAACCACATATCGTGGCTGGACATTTATGCACTTGGTGCAACACGACAGATGATCTTCGTATCAAAAGCCGAGGTACGCCAATGGCCTGTGATCGGCTGGCTCGCGGCGAGTGCCGGTACGATTTTCCTGCGCCGCGGCAGTTGCGGGCATGCCCGGTCCGTCAATGCGCAGATAAACGGACTGCTCCACGCAGACCGCGATGTGGCAATCTTTCCCGAGGGCACCACGACTGACGGCTCACATTTATTGAATTTTCACGGCGCGCTATTGCAACCGGCTGTGGATGCGGGACGCCCGATTCAACCGGTGGCGCTTTCGTATCACGAAGCCGACGGCAGTCGCAGCCTGGCGCCAGCCTATGCCGGCGAGACGACGATGCACGAATGTCTGAAGGCAATTCTCGCCTGTCGCAGGCTGACGGTTCGCCTGCGACCAACGCCGCCAATCGACTCACATACCAGATCGCGACGCGAACTGGCGCTTGCTGCGCAGTGCGCAATTGCTGACAGTCTCGGGCTTCCACCAACAAGCGCTGCTCAAGGAAGACGAGCTTAGCAGCAGCACTCGCAGGCAAACCTGCAAGCCCTGCCTCACGGAGCGGAATCCCCGCTTAGATGAGGGCCGGATACTGCCGGCCGGTCAGGTTGCCAAGCCCTGGCAAACCCTTGATGGCGTGTTCGACAATCGGCGATGTGGCAACAAAATTTACCGCCCGACCGCCCAGTGTCTGCAACAGTCTGAGCAGATGAATGCCGCAAAGATCAATTTCCCGGACGCCGGACAGGTCGACTTCCAGACAGGGGTGTTGACGCATGGCAGCAAGAATTTTGTCTTCAATTTCGTTGGCGTGAGACAAGGTCATGCTGCCGTCAAAAGTCAGACGGTACGGGCAGTGCTCATCAGTGTGTGCTGTGGTCATGTCATCCTCCTTTGGACCAGTCACCGGTATGCTCCGGCTCCGATCAAGCGGTAGCGTGCCTGGTCGCGCCTGGACCACATTGCAAAAACACTCTACCCACGATTAGCACTATATCGCCCGAAAATTGCGTTTTAATGACAGCGCACAAGTGCCAAAAATCCGCTATGGCAGTGCCTGCAGCCAGCGCCTGACTTCCCCGGCCAACCAGGGGCCATCGTCCAGCGGCAGGTCGTGGCCAGCCGTCGGGTGCGCCGCAAACGCCGCGTTCCAGCGCAACGCCAGCTGGCGCGAGCAGGAGACATCGACCAATCCGTCCTGCTCGCTCGCCAGGACAAGCAAAGGCGGCTCCGGTCTGTCGGGAAGCGGCCGATAGCGAAACGCTGCCAGCAACTGGCGCAGCGCATTCCGCTTACTGACCGGATACGCATGCCGATAGCTGATCCATTGCTCCAGCACCTGGTCAGGATTGACGACGTGGCGACTGGTGAGCTCAAGAATGCTGCTTTCCCAATCCCGCTCATTGCTGCCAGGCAACGCCAACTTCAGAATGCGGGGGTAGCTACGTGGCTTGAGTCGGCGATAAAAAGGGCTATAAGACCGCAGACTGGAATTGATCAGAACACACCCGAGAACATCCGTCGGATAGCGCTGTGCCCAGGCAACGGCCACCATGGCACCAAGCGACATCGCCAATAGGTAATAGGGCGGCAGAACGCCTTGTTCGACCAGCTGCGCACGACAATGCGCCACCATCTCATCAACCAGCAACGGGCTCTCCTGAGCGAACAGCCTGCCGTTACCCGGTAGATCCACAGCAAGTACCTGCGCATTGGCGACCTCCCGACAAAACACATCGGGGAAATTTCCCCAATGGCGACTTTCGCGAGTAAGCCCGCGCAGAAAAATCCAAACGCTCATGGTGACTAACCCTCGTACCACGCCTGCAAGGCGCGCTCCTGATGAATTTCGCGCGCTCGCCCGGTTGGCATCCAGCGCGTATGACTGCATGCAGCCCGGGTAAGAAAATCAAGCCAGGTCATGTGCCGGCGCAAGACACGCTGCTGACGGTGCTCAATCAGCGGGTTGAACATTCCGTGCCGGGAGAAAAGTTGCCGTGGATTTTTCTTGACCCATAGCCACGAGCCCATTTCCAGCGTCAGCGGGAGAAAACTCCGGCCCGGCATGGCACAGGCGCGCAGGTAGAGGCAATCCCACAAATCGCCATGCGCCAGATACTGGTGACTCTGCGGCTCAAACACATAGCGGTGATTGATGTTGGTCTGATCAAAGATTTCCTTCAGTGCATGAATTTCGGGTAGATGCTGTATTGGCCGGGCGGTGTGGGCATAGGGAAACCAGATGCGATCACTAATCCCGAATCCCGAGTGGCAGTCCAGCACGATACTGAAATCACGCGTCAGCAACTCTTCTTCGACCACTCGAAAAACCGCCTGACTCTCGGCTTCCAGCGGCGCGTGCAAAGGTCCGCGATACCACGGCAAGCCGGCACTGAGGCGTTGCCCGCCGATCAGAAAGGGTACGCGTTCGCTGGCCTCTACCGGTGCGTTACGCATCAGGTCGACGCCGTTCGGGTTGGCTCGGGTGCCTTGCCATACACCACCTGGATTAACAAGCGGCATGAACACCAGACGAACGGACTCAAGCTGCCGGTGCAGCAGACTATCCCACTGCAGGCGCATAACCAGGCTGTGCAAATAAGCGATAACAACTTCGGCACCGATTCGTTCAAGGCCATGAACCCCGCCAAAAAACCCGACTGCAGGGACGTCAGGCGCAGGATTGCCGAGCGTAATGGAATAGACCGGAAAATGCTGCCGACCCGCTTCCACCTGACACAAAACGCGTGCCTCAAGATGCGTCCCGCCCATCTCGATAATGCGCTCCAGCGCGCTCAACTCAGGCAATTCTGGCGGGCTCACAATGCGCTCCTTGCAACAGATTCTTAACATTCACCTGATAGGGTGATCGTGCCTCGATACAGAACTTGGGAGAAAAGCCACCATGATCCTGAAATTGACCGGCCTGCAAAAAATTCTTGATGCTTTTTTTAACGATCATTGGACGGCTGTCTGGCCACTTGAATCCCGGCAAAAACGGAGAAAACGCCATGCGCAACATCATTCGTAGCGCCCTCTCGTCACGTACGATCGTCTTCGCCGGCATCTTCATCTGGGGCCTCATCGAGTTCATCGCCCTGCAGAGATCGCGTCGTCGGCGAACCTGAGGCCGGCCGAACAGCCCGCAACGAGTGCTGCGGCGGTCGGACCATGCGCAAGATCCGGGCACTGCTTGCCAAGCGTGCGACATAGCATTAAACTGCATAAACAATATAAACCGTTTATACAGTTAAGGAGATCCGCCATGGCAACACGTGCACAAACCAGTTCAACGAACAAAAGCGATGCGACAGCGCCTACCGGCAGCGTGTCCGCGCCAAAGCAACCGGCCAAAGCCCCGGTAAAACCGGCCGCGAAAATCGCGCCTAAAACAGCGGCGGGCACCGGTGCAGCACCCCGCACCACAGCCAAAACCACAGCCAAAACCACAGCCAAAGCCCCTGCCAGCAAGACGACAGCAAAGCCTGCCGAGAAGCCGGCAGAAAAGATCACAAAGACTCCAAAACCCAAAAAAGCCAAAATGATTCGTGACAGTTTCACGATGCCCGAAGCCGAATACAGCCTGATTGCCGCAATTAAAAAGCGTTGCATTGCACGGGGAGTTGACGTCAAGAAGAGCGAAGTGCTGCGTGCCGCGATTCTTGGCCTTGCCACACAGACGGATGCCTCCCTCGCCAACGCAGTAAAGGCGCTGGTCGCCATCAAAACCGGCCGACCGCCCAAAGAGAAAAAGTAGCAGCACGATTGCGCCGGGCGCCTGAGCGAGGCAACCGGCGCTTTGGACAAATACCGCCGCTGCGCGCGCGATAGCCGTGAATGCGGCTCAAGCGCCGCCTCGCTGCCCTGCTTGGATGGTCCGATAGAGTTCGGCCATCCTGCCGGCCAGCCGCTCGTCGGACCACTCGTTGGCGAATTCACGCCCGTCGCGAGCCAGACGCTGCTGCAAATCCCGGTCTCGCAAAACCTTTAGCATCTCCAGCGCGAATGCTGACGGATCGTCGTCAGGCACCAGCGCGCCACGCCGGGCACCAAGAATGTCGATGGTTCCCATCGCGGCCAGTGCCACTACCGGCAAGCCGGCGGCCATGGCCTCAAGCAGCACCAGGCCTTGTGTTTCAGTGCGTGAAGCAAAGGTAAAGACATCGGCGGCAGCATAGCAATCTGGCAACTCATTCCGCCGGTTGAGATAACCAAGAAACTGCACACTCTCGCTCAGGCGACGGCTCACCACCGAATCCCGCAAGGCGCTCAGCGCGGGGCCTTCACCGGCAATCACCAACAACAGATCAGGCAGCGATTTGCGTGCCAGATCGACTGCATCGAGCAGAAACTCGATATTTTTCTCATGGGCAACACGACCGACATAGAGCGCCACCGGGCGTGCCTGGTCGATGCCGTGCTGCGCACGGAAAACCTCACGCCCGTAGCCAGCCTGGCGCCCGACCGGAATGCCGGTTGGCAGGATATGCAACGGGGTCTTGACGCCATACTCGGACAAGCGCCGGTGGATAGCCTGCGACGGAACGATTACCGCATGCAAATCATTACACTGCGCTCGGGAAAAGCGGCGCGCGAGGCCGCGCAACCAGCCCGAGGGCGCAAAGGGCGCATAGTGCTGCAGGTATTCCTCGAATAAGGTGTGATAGGTCGCGATCACCGGCAGTCCGGCACGGCGTGCCGCACGATGGCCAACGTAGTGTGCAAGAAAAGGTGTTTGTACATGGATCAGATCACAACCGCGGGCCACTGCGGCGTCAACCGCCGATCGCATCGCACCCCAGCGCATCAGCCGGTCCTCCGGGTCACGCGGCACCTGGCGTGCCGACACCCGGCTGACCCAGGACTCACGGCAGCCACTACCGTAATCCGGTGCAACCAGACTGACCTCAACGCCACAGGCAGCCAAGGTTTCACGGTAAGTTTGAATCGCGGTAGACACACCATTGACGCGCGGAAAATAGACATCAGAAATCATCAGAACTCGCAAAGCATTTCCTCCTTTTTCTGTTCGAGGCCAATCCGCTCGGCACTGCCCCAGGCAACCAGCTCAAGCGAGCCATTGGTGTGCTCAACTACCGCAGTGCAGCTGTCGACCCAGTCACCGCAATTGACGTAAGTAAGCCCGCCGACCTCGCGAATTACCGCGCAATGGATGTGGCCACAAATGATTCCATCAAGGCCGCGCTGACGCACGCTGTGGATCGCCGAATCTTCAAAATCGAAGACAAATTGCAGTGCTGTCTTGACACG
This sequence comes from Rhodocyclaceae bacterium, assembly GCA_044359525.1. Taxonomy (GTDB): domain Bacteria; phylum Pseudomonadota; class Gammaproteobacteria; order Burkholderiales; family Rhodocyclaceae; genus CAJBIL01. The sequence continues at coordinate 8,757 of JBIKLY010000042.1, forward strand.
CCGTTTGGCAAAACCGGCCAACGACCAGTAACCGGCCATGCCCAGTCGGCGCCGTACCCAGGAAAGCATGCCGTTAAGCCGGACAAGCAGATCGTAGGCAACATCACCCAGCACGGCGACCCAACGATGATGGCGGGTGATCTGATCGAATTCGTCACCGTGCAGGAGAAGAAAACGGCGGCCGTCAGCAAGTTGATGCACATACTCGGACACCACCTCGATGTCGCCGAAGGCAACGCCTACGTACTCACGCAATGCCTCGTCGTGATTGCCCGGGATGAATACCACCCGCTCACCGCGTCGAGCCCGACGCAGCAGTTTCTGCACGAAGGTGTTCTGTTCGGATGTCCAGTGGATGCCGCGACTCATCGACCAGAAGTCAATGATGTCACCAATCAGAAAGAGATTTTCGGCCTCGTACTCACGCAAAAAATCGACCAGAGGGCCGGCCTGACAGGCACGCGTACCAAGGTGGATGTCGGAGAGAAAAATCGAACGTACCGTAGGCATGCAGCCCATGCTGAGCGCCACGTGTTACAGGCACATTAAATGTTGTCAAGAACCTCAGGGCGAATTGACGGCATGCCAGACGGCTAATACATCGCGTGTTGCAGCAACATCGTGCACACGCAGGATGCTGGCACCGTGCTGCACTGCCAGCAGGGCTGCGGCAAGGCTGGCCGGCAAACGGTCTGCCACCGTACGGCCGGTGACGGCACCGAGCATCGATTTGCGCGAAATACCCGCGAGCACCGGCAGACCTTCTGCCGACAGTTTCGGCAAATAGCGCAAGAGTTGCAGATTGTGTTCAACCGCCTTGCCAAAACCAAAACCCGGATCAAGCACCAGACGATTACGGCTGATCCCGCCAGCGACCGCAGCCAGCACTCTGGCACCCAAAAAATCACGCACGTCGGCCACAACATCAACGTACCGGGGTTGCTGCTGCATCGTCAGCGGCTCGCCCTGCATATGCATCAAGCACAGCGCACAGTCGCTATCCGCTACTGCCTCCAGTGCACCCGGCATGCGCAACGCGTAGATATCGTTGATCATGGACGCGCCATGCGTAATCGCCGCACGCATGACTTCGGGTTTATAGGTATCGACCGAAACCGGAACACCGCAATTCTTGAGCACCTCAAGCACCGGCAGCAGCCGGCGAAGCTCCTCATCCAGCGGCGTCGGGATAGCACCCGGACGCGATGATTCTGCGCCGAGGTCGAGCAGATCGGCGCCCGCTTCGATCTGTACGCGGGCATGCGCAATGGCGCGTGCCGTGTCGGACGCCAACCCGTCGCCGGAGAAAGAATCCGGCGTCAGGTTGACGATGCCCATGATCAGCGGGCGATCGAGCGACAGTTCAAATTTTCCGCAACGGAGCATCAACAACGGCCCCCTTCAGGAAGACGTAAAAAAACCGGGGGAGCATGCTTCCCCCGGCCCGGTTCGCGCTACCCAACGTTTCAGGTCAGGCCGGTGCAGTCGCGTTCGGCGCCGCATCCGGCGTATTGTTATCCGGCGTGCTGTCGGTTCGCGACTGAGGCTGTTTTGGCGGGCGTGGCGGCTTGCCATCCATGATGTCCTTGATCTGATCGGCATCAATGGTTTCCCACTCCATCAGCGCACTGGTCATCGCTTCGACCTTGTCACGATTTTCTTCGAGCAGCTTACGCGCCAGCGCATACTGTTCGTCGATGATACGACGAATCTCGGCGTCAACTTTCTGCATGGTAACTTCAGACATGTTCTTGTGCGTCGTTACCGAACGGCCAAGAAAAACCTCGCCTTCGTTTTCCCCATAAACCATCGGACCGAGGGCGTCGGACATACCGTAACGCGTGACCATATCGCGGGCAATGCTGGTGGCCCGTTCGAAGTCGTTGGAGGCACCGGTAGACACATTGCCGACAAATAACTCTTCGGCAACCCGGCCACCAAACAACATTGAAATTTGTGCCAGCATCTGGTCACGATAAAGACTGAAGCGATCCATCTCCGGCAGTGACCAGGTCACGCCAAGCGCCCGGCCGCGCGGAATAACGCTGACTTTGTGCACCGGATCACAGCCTGGCAGTAAGGAACCGATGATGGCATGCCCGGATTCGTGATACGCCGTCTTGCGCTTGTCTTCCGGGGTGATCACCATCGAGCGGCGTTCGGCACCCATGAAAATCTTGTCCTTGGCTTTCTCGAAATCGTCCATATCGACCAGTCGCTTGCTGGCACGCGCGGCAAACAGCGCGGCTTCGTTCACCAGGTTGGCAAGGTCCGCACCGGACATACCCGGCGTACCACGTGCGAGGATGTCGGCCTTGACGTCGGGCGACAGCGGCACCTTGCGCATATGCACGATGAGAATCTGCTCACGGCCACGGATATCAGGCAGCGGCACGACGACCTGACGGTCGAAACGACCCGGACGCATCAGCGCCGGATCAAGCACGTCGGGGCGGTTGGTCGCGGCAATGACGATAACGCCGACACTGCCTTCAAAACCATCCATCTCGACCAGCATCTGGTTCAGTGTCTGCTCGCGTTCATCATTGCCACCGCCGAGACCAGCACCACGCTGACGACCGACGGCATCCAGCTCGTCGATGAAGATAATGCAGGGCGCGTGCTTCTTGGCGTTCTCAAACATATCGCGCACGCGCGCTGCGCCGACACCGACAAACATTTCGACGAAATCAGAACCGGAAATCGAGAAGAAAGGAACCTTGGCTTCGCCGGCAATCGCCTTGGCGAGCAGCGTTTTACCAGTACCCGGATTGCCGACCAGCAGCACACCCTTCGGGATGCGCCCGCCAAGCTTCTGGAATTTTGTCGGGTCGCGCAGGAAGTCGACCAGTTCGGAGACTTCTTCTTTCGCTTCGTCGCAACCGGCGACGTCAGCAAAGGTAATGCTGTTGGTCGACTCGTCAAGCAGACGCGCCTTGCTCTTGCCGAACGAGAAGGCGCCACCGCGACCGCCGCCCTGCATCTGGCGCATGAAGAATACCCAGACGCCTATCAGCAGCAACATCGGGAACCAGCTGACGAAGAGGCTCATCAGGAAGGATTGCTCTTCTTCCGGCTTGGCTTCGATCTTGACGCCGTACTTGAGCAGATCGGAAACCATCCACAAATCGGGGGGTGCGTAGGAGGTGAGCTTCTTGCCTTCGGCGGTCGTCGCTTTGAGTACACGCCCTTCGATCAACACCTTGGCGATATGTCCTTGCTTCACTTCTTCCAGGAACTGCGAATACTCCATCGCAGACTGGGGCGCCTGACGACCGTTGAACTGGTTGAAAACAGTCATCAATACCAGACCGATAACCAGCCAGACCGCCAGATTCTTGAACATGTTATTCAATGCTGCACCTCATCATCGTTGCAAACCCGGGAAGCCCCCGGCACTGCATGAACTTGCTGCGAACCGCAATTGTAAACCGTTTCTTGCCTGGCAACCCAAGCCTTGCGCAATCAGCTCTTCAAACCCTTGCCAAGTAGATAAACCTCCGGGCTGCGATCCCGCGATGCATCGGGCTTGCGGGAAGACACGGTCTTGAAGGTCTTTCTCATTTCCTGCATGAATTCAGTAAAACCAACACCCTGAAAGACTTTGACCAGAAAAGCGCCATCAGGTTTCAGCCAGTTGCGGGAAAACTCAAGGCCCAACTCGGCCAGATGAATGATCCGCGCCTGATCGGAGACGGGCACACCAGACATATTGGGGGCCATATCGGAAAGCACAAGGGCGACCTTCTCGCCGGCCAGCATATTTTCCAGCTGCAGAAGAACCGCTTCGTCACGAAAATCGCCCTGGATGAAATCGACGCCACGCAGCGGGTCCATCTCCAGCAGATCAAGCGCGATAGTTCGCCCTTTGCCTTTCATGCGCTCGGCAACCACCTGCGACCAACCACCGGGCGTTGCGCCAAGGTCGACCACCGCTTCACCGGGGCGAATCAGCTTATCCTTGTCGTCAATTTCCATCAGTTTGAACGAGGCGCGCGAACGATAACCCTCAGCCTTGGCGCGCTGCACATAATGATCGTTAACGTGCTCGCGCAACCAATCATTACTGGATCTGGTTCGTTTCATGGCATGAAATTCTGTAAAATGCGTTCTTTGAAAAGGTTTACTTCATGCTTAACATTACCACTGACGAGCGCCGCGCCCTGCGTGCCCGCGCCCATGCACTGAAACCCGTCGTTTCGATCAGCCAGAATGGCCTGTCCGAATCGGTGTTAAATGAGATCAACGCCAGCCTCGCCAAGCACGAGCTGATCAAGATCCGTGTCTATAACGATGACCGGGAAGTGCGCGAACAGTATTTCACCGCCCTCTGTGAGCAGCTCGGTGCCGCACCGGTGCAGCATATCGGCAAACTACTGGTGATCTGGCGCCCGTTACCGGAAGGTCAGGCCGACAAAACCCGCCGCACCCGTGCCGAACCGCGTCGCACGAAACGCAGCTTCCAGGGCGGCACACCAGGCTGAGCCAACCGCGTGGTGCAATGCGCTGCGCTTATTGCACCCAACCTGTTTGCACCCTACCTATCGCGCCGGGACAGACTTCGCCTACTTCAGGCCGCGCCCCGCACCGATGACAACCAGCAATCCGAGCACACTCTGCAGCAGATAGAGAATGCTCGCGATGCCGTGCCAGGTAACAAAACGGTCGCGCACGATGCTCTCCATCACTTCACGCGGCAAGGCATCGGCCTTGAGTTGCGCAAGTATCGGATGAATGCCGAACTGGCTGGCCGCCGTCAGGCCCAACATCAACAACAATAGCCAGAAGCTCCAGCGCCTGAGCGCCGCGCGACCGATGCGCAGCAACATGAATATCAGCAGATACGCAGCACAACCCAGACCAATCCAGCCAATCAGGATAAACAGCTTGCCCGCCAGCATGGCCGCCAAGTGTCGGTCGGCCAAGGTCGCGAACAAGGTCGGCGCGACGATATAGCCGATCGTCCACAAACCACCGACCCACAGGGTCAACGTTGCAAAGTAGAGCGCATCGGAGAGTCGTCGCAACATCGGTTTATGCCGCCCTATTCGTAACGAACGTCGAGCACTTCGTATTCACGCAGCCCGCCCGGCGCCTGCACCTGGGCGATGTCGCCGGCAAACTTGCCGATCAGTGCTCGAGCGATCGGCGAGTTGATCGAAATCTTGCCGGCCTTGATGTCAGCCTCGTCCTCGCCGACGATCTGGTAGCTCACCTGCGTGCCGGACTCCTGATCCTCAAGATCAAGCGTCGCCCCGAAAACACAACGCCCATCGGCATCGAGCAACTTTGGGTCAATGATCTGGGCGTGCGACAGCTTGCCCTCAACCTCCTGAATGCGGCCCTCGACAAAGCCCTGGCGCTCCTTGGCGGCATCGTATTCGGCATTTTCGGAAAGGTCACCGTGCGAACGCGCTTCTGCAATGGCAGCGATCACCGACGGCCGCTCAACCGCTTTAAGTTGCTGCAGTTCGGCGCGAAGTTTTTCGGCGCCCTTAACGGTCAGAGGTACTTTGCTCATGATCTTTACTCACTTCGTTTGCTACCAAAGCAAAACCGCCGGCACCCGAAAATCAGGTGTTACCGGCGGCCCATGGAATTTAAATTAAACGAGCTGCTTATGCAGTTCCTGAATCGGGTAAACCACCAGTTCGCCGCGATTCTTGATGCCCACAGCGGCCGCCTCAGCGCCCCAGATGGTCGTATAGCTGGTCACGCGTGCCGCGAGCCCGGAGGTACGAATCGAGCGGGAGTCATTGATCGCCTGCCGCCGCTCGTCAACGGTATTAATGATCAGGACAATCTCCTTGTTCTTGATCATGTCGACGATATGCGGACGACCTTCGGTGACCTTGTTGACCGGCGTGACCGGAATGCCGGCAGCTTCGATCGCCAGCGCCGTACCACGTGTAGCAAGGATGATGAAGCCGGCATCGTGCAGGTCGCGTGCGACATCGACGGCTTTCGCCTTGTCCGAGTGCTTGACGCTGATGAAAGCCTTGCCGGAAGTCGGCAGTTTGACGCTGGCCGCCATCTGGCTCTTGATGAAGGCTTCGGCAAAGGTCAAACCGACGCCCATCACCTCGCCGGTGGACTTCATTTCCGGGCCGAGAATGGTATCAACGCCGGGGAACTTGGCGAACGGGAAGACGGCTTCCTTGACCGAGAAGTACGGCGGAATGATTTCCCGCGTCACCCCCTGGCTGGCCAGCGACTGGCCGGCCATGCAGCGCGCAGCGATCTTCGCCAGTTGCAGGCCGGTGGCCTTGGAAACGAAGGGAACGGTGCGTGAAGCACGCGGATTGACTTCGAGGACATAGACGATGTCGTGCTGGATGGCGAACTGCACGTTCATCAGACCACACACGTTGAGCCCCTTGGCCATCAGCTTGGTCTGCCGACGCAATTCATCCTGCACTTCTTTTGACAGAGAGTACGGCGGCAACGAGCACGCCGAATCGCCGGAGTGCACGCCGGCCTGTTCGATGTGCTCCATGACGCCACCGATGATCACTTCATCGCCATCGGACAGCGCATCGACATCGACTTCAACGGCATCGTTGAGGAAGCGGTCGAGCAGCACCGGCGAATCGTTCGAAACCTTCACCGCTTCGCGCATGTAGCGCTCAAGGTCGCGCGGTTCATGGACGATTTCCATGGCGCGGCCACCGAGCACATAAGACGGACGAACGACCAGCGGGTAGCCAATTTCAGCCGCCAGGCGCAGGGCGTCTTCTTCGGTACGCGCGGTGCGGTTCGGCGGCTGCTTGAGCCCGAGATCCTGCAGCAGCTTCTGGAAGCGCTCACGGTCTTCAGCGGCGTCGATCATGTCCGGGCTGGTGCCGATAATCGGCACACCATTGGCTTCAAGGTCACGCGCCAGCTTGAGCGGCGTTTGGCCACCGTACTGAACGATGACGCCAACCGGCTTTTCGATGGCGACGATTTCCAGCACGTCTTCCAGCGTCAGCGGCTCGAAATAGAGGCGATCCGAAGTATCGTAGTCGGTCGACACGGTCTCCGGATTGCAGTTGACCATGATCGTCTCGTAGCCGTCTTCGCGCAGAGCGAGCGCGGCATGGACGCAGCAGTAGTCGAACTCGATCCCCTGACCGATGCGGTTCGGGCCGCCGCCCAGAACCATGATCTTCTTCTTGTCACTCGGCTTCGACTCGCACTCTTCCTCGTAGGTCGAGTACATGTAGGCGGTATCGGTCGAAAACTCGGCAGCGCAAGTATCGACGCGCTTGTAGACCGGACGCACGTTCAGGGCGTGACGCCGCTCGCGGACGGCGGTCTGTGTGATGCCCATCAGGGTCGCCAGACGTTTATCGGCAAAACCGGCGCGCTTCAGATGCCACAACTCATCGCGCGTCAGGGACTCAAGCGTGCGCGTACGGACGATCTCGGCCTTTTTGTACAGGTCTTCGATCTGTGCGAGGAACCACGGATCGATGTTGGTCAGGCGCTGAATATCTTCCAGCGACATACCGATACGGAAGGCATCAGCGATGTACCAGATTCGTTCCGGGCCGGCCTCGGCCAACGCGGTTTCAATTTCTTCGCGATCAACCGATTTCTCATCGAAACCATCGACGCCGACTTCCAGTCCGCGCAAAGCCTTTTGCAGCGACTCCTGGAAGGTGCGGCCAATGGCCATAACTTCACCGACCGACTTCATCTGCGTCGTCAGGCGCGAGTCGGCGGTCGGGAATTTTTCAAAAGCAAAACGCGGAATCTTGGTGACGACGTAGTCGATCGACGGCTCAAATGATGCCGGCGTCTTGCCGCCGGTAATTTCATTGGCCAGTTCGTCGAGCGTATAGCCAATCGCGAGTTTGGCAGCGATCTTGGCAATCGGAAAACCAGTCGCCTTGGAAGCCAGCGCCGACGAACGCGAAACACGCGGGTTCATCTCGATGACGATCATCCGGCCATCGGTCGGGCAAATCGAAAACTGTACGTTGGAACCGCCGGTATCGACGCCAATCTCACGCAGCACCGCCACCGAGGCGTCGCGCATGATCTGGTATTCCTTGTCGGTCAGCGTCTGCGCGGGCGCGACGGTAATCGAGTCGCCCGTGTGCACGCCCATCGGATCAAAGTTTTCGATCGAGCAGACGATGATGCAGTTGTCCTTTTTGTCGCGGACAACTTCCATCTCGAACTCTTTCCAGCCGATCAGCGATTCTTCAATCAGCAGTTCGCTGGTCGGGCTGGCTTCGAGGCCGCGCTTGCAGATCTCGACGAACTCTTCCTGATTGTAAGCAATGCCACCGCCCGAACCACCCATCGTGAACGACGGACGGATGATCGCCGGAAAACCGATCATCGCCTGCACCTGCTGCGCCTCTTCCATCGAGTGCGCAGCAGCAGAACGTGCCGAACCGAGACCAATTTTGGTCATCGCCGCCTTGAACTTCTCGCGATCCTCGGCCTTGTCAATTGCTTCCCGCGAAGCACCGATCATTTCAACGCCGTATTTTTCCAGCACGCCGTTCTTCGCCAGATCGAGCGCGCAGTTCAGCGCGGTCTGGCCGCCCATGGTCGGCAGCAGAACGTCGGGACGCTCCTTCTCGATGATCTTTTCGACGACCTTCCAGGTAATCGGTTCGATGTAGGTGACATCGGCCATTTCCGGATCGGTCATGATCGTCGCCGGATTGGAATTGACGAGAATGACCTTGTAGCCTTCTTCACGCAAAGCCTTGCAGGCTTGCGCACCCGAATAGTCGAACTCGCAGGCCTGACCGATGACGATCGGACCAGCACCGATGATAAGAACGCTCTTGATATCTGTACGCTTAGGCATGAGTTACTTTCCCTCGGCCTTCTTGTCTTGCATGATCTTGATGAAACGGTCGAACAGGTACGCCACATCGGACGGACCAGGGCTCGCCTCGGGGTGTCCCTGGAAAGAGAAGGCCGGCACGTCGGTGCGGGCAATGCCCTGCAGGGAACCGTCAAACAGCGACACATGCGTGACGCGCAGATTCGCCGGCAGTGTCGCAACATCGACGGCGAAACCGTGGTTCTGACTGGTAATCATCACCTGACCGGTATCGACGTCCTTGACCGGGTGGTTGGCACCGTGATGACCGAACTTCATCTTCAGGGTCTTGGCACCGGAGGCCAGTGCCAGCAACTGGTGACCAAGGCAGATGCCGTAGGTCGGCACGCCGCTGGCGAGCAACTCGCGAATCGCGATAGTCGCGTAATCGCAGGGCTCCGGATCGCCCGGACCGTTCGACAGGAAAACACCGTCCGGATTGAGCGCCAGCACATCGGCCGCCGGGGTCTGTGCTGGAACAACCGTAACCTTGCAGCCACGGCTGGCGAGCATGCGCAGAATATTGCGCTTGATGCCAAAATCGTAGGCGACGACGTGGAATTTCGGTGCGGAAGCCTGCGCATAGCCCTTCAGCGTCCACTCGCCATCCGTCCATTCGTAGGGCGAGTCAACGCTGACGACCTTGGCCAGATCCATGCCGGCCAGCCCGGGGAAAGCACGTGCTTCGGCAATTGCCTTGGCCTCATCAACATTCACAGCCATGATGCAACCGGCCTGCGCACCCTTCTCGCGCAGGATGCGGGTCAGCTTGCGTGTGTCGATGCCGGCGATGCCGACAACACCGTGCTTTTTCAGATAATCGGGCAGCGTTTCCTGCAAGCGCCAGCTTTCGGCGCGAATCGGCAGATCGCGAATGACCAGGCCGGCGGCAAAGTTGGCGCGTGATTCGAAGTCCTCGGCGTTGCAGCCGACGTTGCCGATGTGCGGGTAGGTCAGGGTGACGATCTGGCGGCAATAGGACGGATCGGTGAGGATCTCCTGATAGCCGGTCATCGCCGTATTGAACACCACCTCGCCGCTGGTGCTGCCTTCGGCGCCGATGGCGTAACCGTGGAAGACAGTACCATCAGCCAGTGCGAGAATCGCGGGCGGAAGAGTGGGTAACAACGACACGAAGAACTCCTGTTGATCTTGTTGAATGCGTAGCTTAGATACGCAAAAGCGGGACGAGCACACGGCTCTCCCGCTTGAATTCTTACAAACCTTTCAATTATACCGGAGGGCACCCTTCGGGGCAATTCAGAAAATCGGACACAGCAATCGAATTTACGCTGACAAGCGCATTAAACTGGCAGTTCTCCACGCACAAAGCGCTCTATTTCAGGCTTCAGGCGAGCCATTTCAAACAGCAAAGCATTGAAAAGCTCTGCGCAACGCGCCCAGTCAACGCTTGCGGCAATCTTGGCCGCACGCTCCAGATCAAGCGCGATACGCCGTGCGGCTTCGCCATGAAAGATAGCAACCAGACTCTTCAAGGTATGCGCATCCATGCAAAGCTGACCGGCATTCCTTTCTCGAAGCGAAAACTGTATTCGCTCAAGATGATCATCCCACTCATTGATCAGCATACCGGCCATCGTCATCAACAGATCCCGATCACCCAGATCGCGCATCGCCGCACGCAGATCCAGCGAGGTTGCGGTCAGATTCGGTGTCGCGACGACCTCAACTGGAGAGGCATCGCCCGCAGCAGCCAAACCCAGACCACGATCAATCGCTGCAAACAGGCTATCCGGCCGGACAGGCTTGGAGACATAGTCATTCATGCCGGCCTCCAGGCAGCGCTCACGATCACCTTCCATGGCATTCGCCGTCATGGCAATGATGCAGACTGATTTGAATTCTTCCGACACCACCCAGCTACGCCGCATTTCGCGCGAACGGATCGCTTCGGTCGCCTCGATGCCGCCCATCACCGGCATCTGCATATCCATCAAAATGAGATCAAACCGGTTTTTCTCAAAATAATCAACCGCTTCAGCGCCATTACTGGCCAGTGTTACGCCGTAGCCACGCTTCTCCAGCAAACGCTTGGCAAGCTCCTGATTAACCGGATTATCCTCAACCAGCAAAACCGACAGTGCGGCAGAAACCTCGTGCGCCCCCTCCCCTTCAATATCAAAGGGCGCGAGGCTCATTACCTCGCCCCCCTGCTGGCCCAAAACCAGCATCAGCGCATCGATCAAGTCTTCCGGAGCGACCGGTTTAACCAGATAGGTGCCAGCATTGCATTCGCTCAACGGTACCAGATTCTGACGTTGCTGCTCGGTGCTCAACAACATGATCAGTTTTTCCCCGAACACACCGCACTGCCATGACTCGGCTAATGCCAACCCGCCCGGCGCTGCCATCTGGGCATCGGCCAGTATGAATGCATAGGGAAAACCTGCGGTACGTGATCCATCAATAGCAGCCAGCGCAGCCAAGGCATCAGCAACAACGGCAGTCTGTATTCCTGTCCGATCAAGGATCGAGAGCAACTGAGCGGCAACAGACGCATTGCTCTCGATCAGGAGCGCCCGCTGACCACTGAGATTCGGTGGAACAGGCTCGGCAAAGGCCACCGGATCAAGACCAAAACGCCCGCTAAAATAAAAACTGGCCCCTTGGCCCTCGCTGCTTTCCAGCCAGATTCGACCATGCATCATCTGCACCAGATGCGTGCAAATAGTCAGACCCAAACCCGTCCCGCCAAAACGACGGGTAATCGAGTCATCCGCTTGTGAAAAAGCATCAAAAATTGCACTCTGCCGCGCAGGAGGAATGCCAATACCGGTATCACGTACGGAAAACCGGACAAAAGCCGAGCCTGAGGAACATGACTCAAGCACAACGTCAACCGCGATTTCACCCTGCTCGGTAAATTTAACGGCATTGCCCAGCAGATTGGAGATAACCTGGCGCAAACGCGTCGGATCACCAAGCACGCGACCGGGGACGTCGTTCGCAACCGAAACAATGACTTCCAGTCCTTTTTTGTATGCTGCCACGGCATGAGCACGCGCGGCTTCAAATACCAGGCTGGAAAGCGAAAAGGAAATTTCCTCAAAACGCAATTTGCCGGCTTCAATCTTGGAAAAATCGAGAATGTCGTTCACGATCGCCAGTAGCGATTCGGCGGAAGACTTGACCGTTTTCAGATAGCGGCGCTGCTCAATATCCAGTTGAGTGTCAAGTGCCAACTCGGTCATTCCGATGATGCCATTCATCGGCGTACGGATTTCATGGCTCATGTTGGCCATGAATGCACCCCGCGCCCGATTCGCCGATTCAGCCTGCTCCTTGGCCAAAAGGGCAGCCGCCTCCGCCTGTTTGAAAGCCGAAATATCCCGATGCAGCAACAGGATGCGCAGTGGCTCACCGGCCGCGTCGCGCGCAACGACCATACCCCGGAGCAGGAGCCATTTCCAATCGCCGGAAGCATTGCGCAAACGACACTCGGCCTGGAAGACACGGGACTTTCCCTGCACATGCGCAGCAATTGCTGCATTGAGCACGACGAGGTCTTCAGGCTGTGCCAGACGCCGCCAGGCCGAAATGGTGTTTTCAAGCGCATCGTCGGCGTAGCCAAGCAGCGCCTTCCATTGACGTCCCGACTCGATTCGACCGCTCTGCAGATTCCAGTCGGAAAAAGCATCGGCCGCCAGTTCGGACTGCACCTGATGCAACCCCGCATACTGAGCGAGCAGGCTGTCTGCGCTTTCAAGAAAGCGGCCAACACCCATGACCAGCGCAGGATGCTGAACCGTCGCATCATCCAGCAAATGCCCCAGCACGGACTCCCCGTCACCGCCGAAAATTTCGCTGAGCTTGCCGGCGAGCAACTGGGATTTCATCGATGTGCTACCTGTTCAGATCAGGCGGAAACATTCAACGCAGACCGAGAACATCCTGCATATCAAACATCCCGCTCTTCTTGCCGGCCAGGAAACGCGCCGCTCGCAGACTACCCAGGGCATAAGGCATGCGACTACCCGCCTTGTGACTGATCTCGACGCGCTCACCGGTGCCGCAATACATGACCGTATGATCACCGACGATATCGCCGCCACGCACAGTCGCAAAGCCGATGGTCGATGGATCACGCTCGCCGGTCACGCCTTCGCGTCCATAAATGGCGCAATCCTTAAGATCACGACCGAGCGCCTGCGCCACCACTTCGCCCATACGCAACGCCGTTCCCGACGGCGCATCTATTTTGTGCTTGTGATGTGCCTCGACAATCTCGATGTCGTAGCCCTCGCTGAGGATGCGCGAAGCCGTATCCAGCAGTTTGAAAACGACGTTAACCCCGACACTCATGTTCGGTGCAAAAACTACCGGAATTTCTCGCGCCGCATCGGCAATCGCCTGCTTGCCGGCCGCGTCGAAGCCGGTAGTACCGATCACGATGGCCGTGTTATGGCGACGGCAGATTTCCAGATGCTCAAGCGTCCCCTCAGGACGGGTAAAATCGATCAGACAATCGGCCAGCGCGATCCCGGCCTCGACGTCACTCGTAACGACAACACCACAAGGCAGCCCGACCAGTTCGCCGGCATCCTTACCCAGCGCCGGCACACCAGCCTGATCGATCGCTGCCACCAGCGTCGCTTCGCCGTCTTTCAGCGTCGACTCGATCAGCATCCGCCCCATTCGCCCCGTAGCGCCAACAATTGCGATTTTCAATCCACTCATTTCAGAACCCGATGACTTCCATGGTTTTACCAAAAAACCCTTTTTCCTCGACCGGTGGCAATGGCGCACTGCCATCAGCCGGGATCGAGCCCAGATCAAGCTCACGCAAGCGGACTTCCGGAACGGCGGCTTCCCCCGTGGCAGCGGGCACAACGTCACCGGCGACGCGAATCAACTTGCCATCAGGGCCGAAGAAAGTTGAAAACTTGCGCGTCTCGACTTCACCTGTATTTCCCTTTTTCAGGCGGTAAACGTAGTCCCAGCGATCGGCATGGAACATATCAGACAGCATTGGCGTACCCAGGATGAAGCGCACCTGATCCCGCGACAAACCGGGACGTAACTGGGAAACCATTTCCTGCGTGAGGACGTTGCCTTGCTGAACGTCAATTTTGTATTCATTGACGATGCGCGGCACCGACGAACAGGCAGAAAGTACGCCAACAAGGAGAAAGGCAGTGGTAAATCGCGAAAAGATCATGCGCTTGATTGGTCTTTGTGGATAATCGGTAGTGAGCTGAGCATCAATGAAGGCAACCGTAATAGCGCAATCATCAAGCTCAATACTCAAACTCATGGCAGACAGTATATGATAACCGAAAAAAACTCCTCACTTTGCAGCTGATCAAGGCAAGCCATGAGCAATTCCAGCGACCTGAAGAACATGGGGCTCAAAGCCACATTCCCCCGCCTGAAAATTCTCGAACTGTTCGAGAAAAGCAAAGTCCGCCATTTAACGGCCGAAGATGTTTATCGCCTGCTGATCGCCGAAAATATGGATATCGGACTAGCTACCGTTTATCGTGTACTCACGCAATTTGAACAAGCCGGCATGCTGGAGCGGCATCACTTTGAGTCGGGTAAAGCCGTATTTGAAATGAACGCGGAGCAGCACCATGACCACCTGGTGTGTATCAATTGCGGCCGTGTAGAAGAGTTTTACGACGCGGAAATAGAACGCCGCCAAACCAAAATCGCCAAGGAGCGTGGCTTCGCGATCAAGGAGCACGCGTTGTATCTTTACGCCGAATGCGTCAAGCCAGACTGTGAGCATCGGGGCAAATCCGGCAAGAACAGCAGCACGTAAGCTACCGGCACCTGTCGCGCCGAACAGACCGCCGACCGGAAAAAAAGCGCCTCTCAAGCAAAGAGATCGAAACGGCTTCCGACCTGAATGGACTCGCTGCTGTTGCGCGCAACACCACGATAAAATTCCGTACTGTTGCCATCGGCTGCATCAGCCTGTTGTTGAATAGCCAATTCCTGCCGTGCCTGCTGCTCCATTTGGCTGGCCTGCGCCGCGACACTGTGATCCTGCGGTGAAGGATCCGCCGGCGCCAGCGCCGTGGCGCGGATGTGCTGCGCCTTGGGGATGGTTTCCTCCGGCGTACGGGCGGGAGACGTATCAATCGAGACTTCACCGGATACGGCGTAGCGCCGGTTATCCGGACCTGTCTGATAGCTGTAAGTGGGTCCGCCAAGAATCAGATCGGCACCCACCGAGATGTGGGCCTGTTCGTGCGCGCGGACTTTGGTATCGATCCGCTTGAGCTGACTGACCTGCTGCTGTTGCTCCGGGGTGAGTTCCGCCGCAGCACCAGACAACTTGGCAGCGCGCACAGCATCACCCCGCTTGGTCGCCTGCGGACCAAAACGGGCAAGATTCTCGAAACCGAGACTCTCGCCGACCGCGCTGTTCCCTGCACTCTGGATCATGAAAAAAGGCTTTCAAACCATCTGGTCACGCCGTCAGCATAGACCATAAGCCAATGATTTTCCAGCACTTGAGACTCAGGAGGTACCGAGCATCTCTTTCGCGTGCTGGCGAGTAATCGCGGTAATCTCAACGCCGCCCAGCATACGGGCAATCTCCTCGACCCGTGCATCGGCATCAAGCATCGCTACACGGCTGCGAATCTCGCCATTCTCGCCGCTTTTCGCCACCTGCCACTGCCAGTTGGCACGTGCCGCAACCTGCGGCAGGTGAGTGACGCACAAGACTTGCCGCTGCACCCCCAGTTCGCGCAACAATCGGCCGACCACCTCGGCGACGCCACCGCCAATACCGACATCGACCTCGTCGAAAATCAGGGTCGGCACACTTGCCGCCTGACTGGTAACGACCTGGATCGCCAGACTGATGCGCGACAATTCGCCACCTGAAGCCACCTTGGCCAATGCGCGCGATTCGCTGCCCGACAGGCCGGCGATCCGAAATTCAGCCTGCTCAAGCCCGAAGGCGTTGCCACCGTCAATGGTTTGCAGCGCGATTTCAAAGACGCCGCCGCCCAGCGCCAATTGCTGCATCACACGACTGACCTCAATGCCGAGCAGCTTCGCTGCTTTCAGCCGTTCTTTCGAGAGACGCTGCGCCAGGCTTTCATACTGTTCGCGTGCCTTGGCGGCACGCGCTGTCAATGCCGCAACATCGGCGGCCTCACCGAGCGCACTCAGACGCTCCTGCCAGCGCGCCAGCATGGCCGGCAATTCATCCGGATTTGAACGAAACTTGCGAGCACAATCGAGCACGGCTTCAATTCGCCGCTCAACCTCACCGAGCCGCGCGGGGTCAAGCTCGACACGATCAGCGTAACGACGCAAGACCGAGATTGCTTCGGCAAGCTCGGCCTGCGCCGACTGCAAGGAAGCGGCCACCTCAGCCAGCGCCGGATCGTATTCGGCCAGCCCGTCCACCCGACTGACCACCGTATCGACCTGCGCTTCGCAAGCCACATCGCCCTCAGAAAGTATCGCCAGCGAGAAACGAACGCCTTCAACCAGACTCGCCGCATGCGCCAGGCGCTTGTGTTCGCTGTTCAGCACGCCCCACTCGTCAGCCGAAAAACCGAGCGCTTCCAGCTCACGAACCTGCCAGTCAAGTTGCTCACGCTCGCGGATCAGTGCCTCGGCACCACCGGCGGCGGCCTCAAGGGCAAGTTTCAACTCGCGCCAGACACGCCAGGCGCTGCTCACCTGAGTTAGTAAGGGGTTAAGTCCGGCATGCGCATCGAGCAAGGCGCGCTGGGCATCGCCACGCAGCAAGGACTGATGCGCATGCTGGCCGTGAATATCGACCAGCGACTCGGCAACCTCGCGCAGTTGCTGAACGGTCACCGGTGAGCCATTAAGATAAGCACGCGAGCGGCCGTTACTGTCGAGCACCCGGCGCAGCAACAGGCCCTCGTCGACATCCAGGTCGTGCTCACGCAACCAGTCGGCAGCGGCCGGCGCACCTTCAAGATCAAACTCGGCACTCACTTCAGCCCGCTCGGCGCCGCTGCGAATCCAACTGGCATCGGCGCGCTCACCAAGGGCAAAAGCCAGCGCATCGACCAGAATCGACTTCCCCGCACCAGTCTCGCCGGTAAGCGTGCCGAAACCGGCCTCGAAAGCCAGTTCCAGGCGATCGACCAGGACAAAATCACGAATCGTCAAACGACGCAGCATGGATCTTCAATATCTTTCAGGAATGCTCAGTGGACTTTTGGCTGCTCGCTCCAGTGCAGTTTCTGACGCAGCATGGCGAAATAACTGTGGCCGGGCGGATGAAGAAAACAGATCGAATACTCGGAACGGCGAATACGCACCGCATCGTCGCGTTTCAGATCGACAGTCACCTGACCGTCAAAGTGCGCGCGCGAGTCGGTGGCCTGAATGATACGAATTTCAATTTCGCTGCGGTCGCCAATCAGAATCGGCCGGTTGGTGAGCGCATGCGGGCAAAGCGGCACCAGGGCAATACCGGCCACCTGTGGATGCATGATCGGGCCGTTGGCCGACAGTGAATAAGCGGTCGAACCGGTTGGCGTGGCGACAATCAGGCCATCCGAACGCAGGTTGTAAATAAACTCGCCGTCGATGAACAAGCCGAACTCGATCATCCGGCCGATCGCCCCCTTATCGACCACAACATCGTTCAAGGCCAGGGTGGACATCATGCTCACGCCATCACGCAAAATCTCGGCATCGAGCAGCAAACGGTTTTCGGAGACGAAGCGGCCCGCGAGCAGGTCATCCATGCAACTGAGCATGTCGTCGCGCGCGATGTCGGTCATGAAGCCCAGGCGTCCCTGGTTCACCCCGACCAGCGGCACGCGGTAGCGTGCCAATTGCCGGGCTGCATTGAGCATAGTGCCGTCGCCACCAAGCACAATGGCGATATCCGCCTGCGCGCCAATCGATGCAAAATCGGCGCTCATCCAGCTGCGTGGATCAACCGGCATATCAACGTTCCGCGCGGTTTCTTCCTCGATCAACACGGCAATACCGCGTTCGTGCAGATATTTGGCCAGCAAACGCAAAGACTCCGCAATCTCCGGGCTGTGGTATTTTCCGATCAGCGCAATGCTGCGGGGCGGCGTCAGCCTGCCGGCAGGCGCGGTAGCAAGGGCATCATTCATGGGCCGAATTAAACCACAACTGCGCACCTTTCGCCGTACCTACACAAGCGCCCCATTTTTGTAGAATATTTGTAGAATCGACCCCATGCTCGACGAACGCTCGCGAACCCTGCTCAAAACCCTGATCGAACGCTACATTGCGGAAGGCCAGCCGGTCGGCTCGCGAGCGCTGTCAAAGTACTCGGGGCTCGACCTCTCGGCGGCCACCGTGCGCAACGTGATGGCCGACCTGGAAGAGCTTGGTCTGATTGCCAGCCCGCACACCTCGGCCGGACGAATCCCGACACCGCGCGGCTACCGGTTTTTTGTCGACAGCCTGCTCACCATGCAGCCGCTCGAAAAGGAAAAAATCAACGCCATCGAAGGCCAGCTCCACCCCTCACAGCCGCAACACCTGATCAGCAGCGCCTCGCACCTGCTCTCCGGGCTCACGCACTTTGCCGGCATCGTGCTGACACCACGCCGCATGGCGCCACGAATTCGCCAGATGGAATTCGTCAGCCTGTCGGAAAAACGCATACTGCTGATCCTGGTCACCTCCGATGGCGACGTCCAGAACCGGATTCTATTTACCGAGCGCCCCTATTCGCCGTCGGAATTGACGACCGCCACCAATTATCTGAACCTTCACTTCGCCGGCCACGACTTCGAGCACATCCGCAAACGCGTTCAGGATGAGTTGCTCAAACTGCGCGGCGACCTGCAGGGGCTGATGGCCGCCGCACTCGCTGCCGGTGACGACGCAATGCGCAAACCTGACGATCAGTACGTAATCTCGGGCGAACGGAATCTGCTCGAAGTGGAAGAATTTTCATCCAACATGAAGCGCCTGCGCGAGCTCTTTGACCTCTTTGAACAGCGCACTTCGCTGATGCAGCTGCTCGACATTTCACATCGCGCCGATGGTGTTCAGATTTTTATCGGCGGCGAATCGGGACTGGCGCCACTCGACGAATGCAGCGTCGTTACCGCGCCCTACGAAGTCAACGGACACGTTGTCGGCTCGGTCGGCGTTATCGGCCCAACACGCATGGCCTACGAACGCGTCATCCCGATCGTCGACATCACTGCAAAACTGCTTTCCTCCGCGCTCACCTACCAGGCCAACTCCTGATGCCCCGCTACCTTCCCGAACCGGCATACCGTCACGGTACGCCGGCCAAGACCGCCATTCTGCTGGTCAATCTCGGCACACCTGAAGCACCAACGGCCCCGGCTGTACGGCGCTACCTGAAAGAGTTTCTTTCCGATCCGCGCGTTGTCGAAATCCCGCGTGCCATCTGGTGGCTGATTCTCAACGGCATCATCCTTAATGTCCGCCCGAAGAAATCGGCAGCAAAGTATGCCTCGGTGTGGACGCCGGAAGGCTCGCCGCTCAAGGTGCACACCGAACGCCAGACCAAACTGTTGCGCGGCCTGCTCGGCCAGACCGGACATCAGGTCGTCGTCGACTACGCGATGCGCTATGGCCAGCCATCGATTCCGGCGACCCTGTCACGCCTCAAGGCAGAAGGCTGCACACACATCCTTCTGCTGCCGCTCTACCCGCAATATGCCTCAAGCACCACAGCCACGGCCAATGACGCCGCTTATACCTGGTCGCAGGCAACACGCAATCAGCCGGAAATTCGCAGCGTGCGAAGCTTTGCCGACCACCCCGGATACATCGCGGCCCTCGCTGCCAGCGTCCGCGAATACTGGACCAAAAATCCGCGCAACAGCGACTCCTATCGCCTGATCATGAGCTTTCATGGCGTACCGCGCTATACGCTGGACAAAGGCGACCCTTACCACTGCGAGTGCCAGAAGACCGGTCGGCTACTTGCCGAAGCATTGGGTCTGACCAAAGACGACTACCAGATCTGTTTTCAGTCACGCTTTGGTCGTGCCGAGTGGCTGCAACCCTACACAGCGCCAACGCTCACAGCGCTTGGCCAGCAAGGTGTCCGGCGTATCGACATGATCTGCCCCGGCTTTCCCGCCGACTGCCTGGAAACGCTCGAAGAAATAGCGATTGAGGGAAAGCACGATTTTATTGCCGCTGGTGGCAAGGAATACGGTTACATCCC